>JAXDOA010000351.1:0-4052 GCA_034669125.1 Hyphomicrobiales bacterium | reverse complement strand
AGCGCCGCGCATTCCGCGACCTGCACACGTCCGGCTGCTTCGTGATCCCCAACCCGTGGGACATTGGCTCGGCGCGCTGGCTGCAGGGGCTTGGCTTCAAGGCGCTCGCATCCACGTCCTCGGGCTTCGCCTGGTCGGTCGGATACGCCGACAATGCGGTCGGCGTCGACATGGTGCTGGCGCATCTCCAGGAGATTTGCGACGCGACCGACGTGCCGGTGAATGCCGATTTCGAAGGCGGTTATGCGGACGAGCCTGCCGGGGTCGCCGCGAATGTGACGCGCTGTTGCGCGACCGGCGTCGCGGGCCTGTCGATCGAGGATTCGACCGGCAACAAGGACAAGCCGCTCTACGACATTCCGTTCGCGGTCGAGCGCATGAAGGCCGCGCGCGCCGCGATCGACAAGGCGGCACCCGACGTGCTGCTCACAGGCCGCGCCGAGGGGTTCATTGCGGGCGTTCCCGATCTCGAGCAGATGATCGCGCGGCTGAAGGCTTACGCCGCGGCGGGCGCGGACGTGCTCTACGCACCGGGCATCAAGACGCGCGAGCAGATCGAGGCGGTGGTCAAGGCGGTCGCGCCGAAGCCGGTGAATTTCCTCAATGGCGCGGCGTTCGGCCTCACGGTCGCCGATCTCGCCGGCATGGGCGTGCGGCGCATCAGCGTCGGCGGCGCGCTGGCGCGTTCCGCCTGGGGCGGATTTAACCGCATGGCGAAGGAGATCGCCGAGCAGGGGACGTTCGCGGGCTTCAAGGATGCGGCCTCGGGCGCCGAGCTGAATGGATTTTTCAGCAAGGACCGGGCGGCGCGCGAGTCATGAGCGACCTGTCGAACTGGACGCCACGGCCGTTCCCCGAACGCAAGGTGCTGGAGGGCCGCTACTGCCGGCTGGAGCCGCTCGATGTCGGCAAGCACGGCGCCGATATCGCGGTTGCGTTTGCGGGCGCCGACAGCGTTTGGGCCTATCTGCCCGCCGCTCCGCCGAAGGATCGCGCCGAATACGAGGCGTTGCTCGACACGATGGTGAAGAACCGGGACATCTGCCCGTTCGCTGTGATCGTCGACGGCAAGGCCAGGGGGCACATGTGGATGATGGAGATCCGCCCCGCGCACGGCGTGTTCGAGGTCGGCTGGATCACCTATTCGCCCGCGCTCCAGCGCACGCGCGCCGCGACCGAGGCGGTGTACCTGATCGGTGATTACGGCTTTTCGCTCGGCTATCGCCGCTATGAATGGAAATGCAATAACCGCAACGAGCCGTCGAAGCGCGCCGCGCTGCGTTACGGCTTCAAGTACGAGGGCCTGTTCCGCCAGCATCAGATCGTGAAGGGCGAGAACCGCGACACCGCCTGGTACTCGATCCTCGACTCGGAATGGCGGGCGCGGAAGGCCGCGTTCACCCACTGGCTCGCGCCGGAGAATTTCGACGCGCAGGGACGCCAGAAGGTCAGTCTGTCATCGCTGAACGGAAACGCCGCGTGACCGCGCTACGCCGGGCAACACGTGACGATCTTCCCGCCGTAACGGCGTTGCAGCGCGCGGCTTACGCGAAGAACCGCGTGCTCCTCGGCGTCGAGCCGCTGCCGCTGCTCGCGGACTACGGACAGGTCTTTTCCGACTATGAGGTCTACCTGGCGGAACGCGACGGCGCACTCGACGGCGTGCTGATCCTGGAGCCGCGCGCTGACGATCTCCTGATCTGGAGTGTCGCGACGGCACCCGAGGCGCAAGGCCGCGGCGTCGGTAATCTCATGCTCGCCTTCGCGGAGTCGCGCGCGCGCGAACTCGGCCGCACCTGCATGCGCCTCTACACGGGCCAGCCGCTCACGGGAAACATCGCGTGGTACACGCGTCATGGCTACGCGCATGAGAGCACCGAGGATATGGGTGACCGCGTGCGCGTCAATCTGATAAAGCAGCTTTGAAAAAAACAACGGGAGGCCGGTTTGGCGGGAAGACTGAAGGGCAAGGTCGCGCTGGTGACCGCGGCGGGGCAGGGGATCGGGCGCGCGATCGCCGAGGCATTCGTCGCGGAAGGCGCCAAGGTGATCGCGACCGATCTCGATGTGAAGAAGCTCAAGGGATTGAAGAAGGCGACGCTCGCCAAGCTCGATGCGTGCTCGACCGCCGACGTGAACGCGCTCGTGAAGAAAGTCGGGCCGATCGACGTGCTGGTGAATGCCGCAGGCTTCGTGCATCACGGCACGGTGCTGGATGCGACCGACGACGAATGGGATTTCGCCTTCGACCTCAACGTCCGCTCGATGGACCGCACCATCAAAGCGGCGCTTCCCGGCATGCTGAAGAAGGGCAGGGGCTCGATCATCAACATCGCGTCGGGCGCCTCGTCGGTGCGCGGCATTCCGAACCGCTATGTGTACGGCACCACCAAGGCGGCGGTGATCGGGCTCACCAAGTCGGTCGCGGCGGATTACATCCGCAAGGGCATCCGCTCGAACGCGATCTGCCCCGGCACGATTGAGTCACCGTCGCTTGACGATCGCATCGCGACGCTCGCGAAGAAAACCGGCCGGCCGGAGAAGGCCGTGCGGCAGGATTTCATCGACCGCCAGCCGATGGGCCGGCTCGGCACACCTGAAGAGATCGCGGCGCTCGCGGTGTATCTGGCGTCGGACGAGTCGAGCTATACGACGGGGCAGATCCATCTCGCCGATGGCGGGTTTGCGATGTAGCTCAGGTGTCATCCCGGCCGACCCCGGCTTTCGAGCCGGCGGATGCGTCTGCGGTTTCCGCCTACTCCTTCAACTTGAACGTCGCCGCGAGAAAATCCTTCACCGCCGCAACCGTCGCCTTGTGCGCCGCCTCGTTGTAGGCGACCTGCGCGCCGCGCTCCATGCAGGAATCGTCGAGCGCGAACGGTTCGCCGTTCTTGGCGTTGACGATGCCGCCATTGTCGCCTTCGCGAACCGAACAATTCCGCGAGGTTTGCGCCTGCGCAACCTTCAAAGGCTTGGCGTAAGCCGGATTGTCGTAGGCGTGATAGCTATCCGGATATTCCGCGAGCGCGACATCGGCGCCGGCCTGCTTCAAGCGCGCCACATAGGCGCGGCACGGCTCGATCGACACCCAGTCGTCGGGAATTCCGTGATGCAGCCGGATCGGCTTGCCGGTTACCTTATCGTCCTCTCGGTAGGCGGTGTTGCAGGGCGTGTAGAGCCCAATATGCGCGGCGAATTCAGCATTCGCGGGTCCGAGCAGCCTGCGGAAGCGCACGTTTGCCGAATAGACCGCGGCGACGGCGCCCTTGGAGAATCCGATTACCGCGATGCGCGTCGGGTCGATGCGGGGGTGCGCGGCGAGGACGCCAAGCGCGCGATAAGCATCGACCGCCATGGCGAGATGATCGAGCTGCGACTGGTCGTTGACCGTACTGACGATCCCGCGTCCGGCAAACGAGTCGAGCACGAACACCGCGACGCCAATGCTGTTGAGTTCCTTGGCCCATTGGTCGGCCGACGCGCTCAGGCCGCCCGAACCGTGCACCATGATGATGGCGGACAATTTGTCGGTGCCGGCCTTGGGAATGCGCAGTTGTCCGGCCACGATGGCAGGTTTGCCATTCAGGTCTCCGGTCAAGACTTGCTGGGTGCTCAGGGTCACCGTCGAAATGGGGATCATCTCCATGCGCACGAATTCCTGCGCGTGGGCGGGCGCGGCTAGCAGCAATCCGAGCGCGCAAAGCGAAAGCCGTGTCATGTTGATCGTCATGCGTCGCCTCCTGGTGCGCGGCGTGCCATGATGCCACCGCTGATTTTCTCAAGCTTCGCATTGCGGCCCGGGGCTCCGCAATGGCATGAGAGCGGTCGAACAAACCGAAATTTCCAGGGAGGACCGATGCACATTCTCATCACCGGCGCCGCCGGCATGGTCGGGCGCAAGCTGACCGAGCGGCTGATCGCCGACGGCGGGCTCAACGGCAAGCCGGTCGACAAGTTCACGCTGGTCGATGTCGTGGCGCCGAAGCATCCGGCAGGATTTTCCGGCAAGGTCGACGCCTATGCACTCGACATCTCCAGCGACGCTGACTCTG
>JAXDOA010000350.1:0-5018 GCA_034669125.1 Hyphomicrobiales bacterium | reverse complement strand
AGAACGATGTCTGCTTTTCGGCCGGCAAACTCTATCACGCCTATGGTCTCGGTAACGGCATGAGCTTTCCGATGTCGGTCGGCGCGACCGCCGCGCTGATGCCCGAACGCCCGGCGCCGGGCGCGATCTTCGAGGTGCTGCGGCGCTAGCAGCCAACGCTGTTCTTCGGCGCGCCGACGCTCTACGCCATGATGCTCGCCGATCCCGCCTGCACGCCCGAGAACGGATCGAAGCGCCTGCGCTGGTGCGTGTCGGCCGCCGAGGCGCTGCCGGAGCATGTCGGCACGGAATGGAAGAAGCGGTTCGGCGTCGACATCCTCGACGGCATCGGCTCGACCGAGATGCTGCACATCTTCATCTCCAACCAGCCGGGCAGACTGCGTTACGGCACCACGGGTGTGGCGGTCGCCGGTTACGACCTGCGCATTGTCGACGAGCAGGGCGCCGACGTTGCGGACGGCGAGCTCGGCGAGTTGCTGGTGCGCGGTCCGACGGCGGCGGAGGGCTACTGGAACCAGCGCGAGAAGACGCGCCGCACCTTCGCGGGCGAATGGACGCGCACCGGCGACATCTACGTGCGCGACGCCGACGGCATGTACCGCTACTGCGGCCGCAACGACGACATGTTCAAGGTTTCGGGTCTGTGGGTGTCGCCGTTCGATGTGGAGTCCGCGCTGATCACCCACCCGTCGGTGCTGGAGGCCGCGGTGGTCGCGAAAGAAGACGGCGACGGGCTGCTGCGGCCGAAGGCCTACATCACGCTGAAGGACGGCGCGAAAGCCGTCGATGCCGAACCGCTGCGCGAAGCGCTGAAGGAGCACGTGAAACAGCAGATCGGCATGTGGAAATATCCGCGCTGGATCGAGATCGTCGACAGCCTGCCGAAAACCGCGACGGGGAAGATTCAGCGGTTCAAGCTGAGGGATTAGAATAGCCCTCACCCTGAGGAGCGCGCGCAGCGCGCGTCTCGAAGGGCGAGGGCGTGCGCGGTGTCTGCGGCCATCCTTCGAGGCTCGCTACGCTCGCACCTCAGGATGAGGACTGAGCTTGGAATTCATCTTCGTCCTCACGGTCGGGCTCCTCGCCGGCGCCATCAGCGGCATCATCGGCACCGGCTCGTCGATCATGCTGGTGCCGGTGCTGGTCTGGCAGTTCGGCCCGAAGGAAGCCGTGCCGATCATGGCGGTCGCCGCCATCATCGGGAATTTCTCGCGCATCCTCGCGTGGTGGCGCGAGGTCGACTGGCGTGCGACCGCCGCCTATTCGATTCCCGCGGTGCCGATGGCGGCGCTTGGCGCAAAGACGCTGCTGGTGCTGCCCTCGCGCGCGGTCGATCTCGCGATCGCGCTGTTTCTGCTCGCGATGATCCCCGGACGGCGCTGGCTCGCGTCGCATAATCTCAAGCTCAATCTCTGGCATATGGCGATCATCGGCGCGGTGCTCGGCTACGTCACCGGCGTCGTCGTGACCACCGGGCCACTCACGGTGCCGGTCTTCCTGATGTACGGGCTGGTGAAAGGCGCGTTCCTCGCGACCGAGGCCGCGAGTTCGCTTACGGTGTATGTCGCAAAGGTGCTGACATTCCGCACGCTCGGCGCAATGCCGTGGGACACATTCGTGAAGGGCCTGATCACCGGCGGCTCGCTGATGGTGGGCACGTTTCTGTCGAAACGCTTTGTCGTGAAACTCGATGCGGAGTCGTTTCGTTACATGCTCGACGCTTTGATGCTAGTTTCGGGGCTCGCCATGTTGTGGAACGCATTCTTCGCATGACACTCGCAGACCAAGGTCACGTCGCTCTCGGCGATGCACGCCTCGAATACCGCATGATCGGCCCGCGGCCGGATGCTGCGCCGACGATCGTGATGCTGCACGAGGGCCTCGGCTCGGTCACGACCTGGGGCGATTTCCCGCAAAAGCTCGCCGAGAGAACCGGCGCGGGCGTGTTCGTCTATTCGCGCGCCGGCTACGGCCAGTCGTCGACGATCGCGCTGCCGCGCCCGCTCGACTACATGCAGCGCGAGGCGACCGACGTGCTGCCGAAGCTGCTCGACGCGATCGGATTTAAGCGCGGCATCCTATTCGGCCACAGCGATGGCGCGACGATCGCTGCGTACTACGCGGGGAGCGTGCAGGATCATCGCGTGCGGGGGTTGGTCCTGATGGCGCCGCATTTCTTCATGGAAGCGGGCAACATCGCGGCGATCCAGCAAACCGTTGCGAACTTTGAGACCACCAATCTCCCCGGCCGCCTCGCCCGTCACCATGCGGACGTCACCGCGGCGTTTCGCGGCTGGAGCGGGGCGTGGCTCGACCCCGGCTTTGCGGCGTTCGATACGACCGACGCGCTCGCCTATATCCGCGTGCCGGTGCTGGTCGTGCAGGGCGCGGCCGATCCTTACGGCACGCTCGCGCAGGTGCGCGCGGTCGAGGAGGAATGCTACTGCCCGGTCGAGACGCTGGTTTTGCCGGACGTCGGCCACGCGCCCTATCGCGAAAAGCCGGCCGAAGCCCTCGACGTTGTGGCAGCCTTCACCGACCGGATTTTCCGCGCTCACGGCGAAGGGATTGAAAACGCTGCGTGAGTCTTGTGCACCGACCTAGTTGTCGCCGACCGCGTTATGCACTATAGTGCATGTATTAACATTGACATCATTAAGAAATTTAGCTTGAGGAGGCGACCGATGGCAGAGGCAGCGCGCGCCCAACAGGACACGCAAGCGCGTCAGATCGTTGTCGATTTCCGCACCGAGCCGTCGCGCTATCGCCATTGGAAGCTCGCCACCGAGGGCGAGATCGCGACGCTTACAATGGATGTCGACGAGAAGGGTGGATTGCTCGGCGGCTATGAGCTGAAGCTCAACTCCTACGACCTCGGCGTCGATATCGAACTCGCCGACGCGATCGAGCGGCTGCGCTTCGAGCATCCGGAGGTGAAGGTCGTCATCCTCCGCTCGGCCAAGGACCGCGTATTCTGCGCCGGCGCCAATATCCGCATGCTGGCGAGCGCAACCCACGCCCACAAGGTCAATTTCTGCAAATTCACCAACGAGACGCGCAACGGCATCGAGGACGCGAGCGCGCATTCGGATCAGAAATATCTCTGCGTCGTGAACGGCACCGCGGCGGGCGGCGGCTACGAGCTCGCGCTTGCCTGCGATCACATCATGCTGGTGGACGACGGTTCCGCCTCGGTGTCGCTGCCCGAATTGCCGCTGCTGGCCGTGCTGCCGGGCACCGGCGGGCTCACGCGCGTGACCGACAAGCGCAAGGTGCGGCGCGACCGTGCCGACGTGTTCTGCACAACGGAAGAAGGGGTTAAAGGCAAACGCGCGGTCGACTGGCGCCTCGTAGACGAGGTGATGCCCCGCTCGAAACTGGATGAAGCAGTCGCCGAGCGTGCCAAGAACATCGCTTCCTCGGCCAAGAACAAAGGCGACCCGAAGACCGGCATCGCCCTGCCCCCGGTCGAGCGCAAGCGCTCACCCGACGCGAACGAATACAAATACGTCTCGGTCGAATTCACGCGCGAAAACCGTCTCGCGACCATCACGCTGCGCGGGCCGGACAACGCGCCGCCCTCCTCGACCGACGAACTGGTCAGCCAAGGCCCCGCATTCTGGGCGTTGCAGGTCGCGCGCGAGCTTGACGACGCCATCCTCGATATCCGGCTCAACGAGCTGGAGGTCGCAACCATCGTGTTCAAGTCGCTCGGCGACCCGCAGCGCGTCCTCGCCTACGACACCCTCCTCGATGCCAATGCGGCGCACTGGCTTGCGCACGAAATCCGGCTGAAGTGGAAGCGCGTGCTCAAGCGCGTCGATATGACGTCGCGCTCGCTGGTCACGCTGATCGAGCCGGGCTCGTGTTTTGCCGGTACGCTCGCCGAACTGATCTTCGCGGCCGACCGCTCCTACATGCTGATTGGACAGGTGCAAGGCGACAACCGCGCACCCGCGGCGATCATCCTCGGCGAAACAAACTTCTCCGGCGACCTCGCGATGAGCAACGGTCTCTCGCGCCTCGCGACGCGCTTTCTCGGCGAGCCGGAGTCGCTGGACGCCGCGAAGGCCGCGGCCGGCAAGCCGCTCGATGCCGAAGAGGCGGACGACATCGGCCTCGTCACCGCGGCGCTCGACGATATCGACTGGGAGGACGAGGTGCGGCTGCTGCTCGAAGAGCGTGCGAGCTTCTCGCCCGACGGCCTCACCGGCATGGAGGCGAATCTCCGATTTGCCGGCCCCGAGACGATGGAAACGAAAATCTTCGCGCGGCTGACCGCGTGGCAGAACTGGATCTTCCAGCGCCCGAATGCGGTCGGCCCCGAGGGGGCGCTCACGCGCTACGGCTCCGGGCAGAAGCCGAACTTCGATTTGAAGAGGGTGTAGTCATGACCATGCACGACATCAAAGTCGATTACTCCACCACCATTCCGAACAATGTCGGGCTCACCGAGGACCGCCGCGTGCTCAAGGCGCTCGAGGTCTGGCACCCGGGCTACATCGACTGGTGGCACGACATGGGGCCGAACGGCTTCCAGGAGTCGCTGGTCTATCTGCGCACCGCCTACTCGGTCGACCCGCGCGGCTGGGCCAAGTTCGACTACGTGCGGATGCCCGAATACCGCTGGGGCATTCTTCTTGCCCCGCAGGAAGAAAACCGCAAGGTCCCGTTCGGCGAGCACTACGGCGAACCTGCGTGGCAGGACGTACCGGGCGAGCATCGCGCCATGCTGCGCCGCCTGATCGTGATCCAGGGCGACACCGAGCCGGCCTCGGTCGAGCAGCAGCGCATTCTCGGCAAGACCGCGCCTTCGCTCTACGATCTGCGCAACCTGTTTCAGGTCAATGTCGAGGAAGGCCGCCATCTCTGGGCGATGGTCTACCTGTTGCAGAAATATTTCGGCCGCGACGGCCGCGAGGAGGCCGACGAGCTGTTGCGACGCCGCTCCGGCGACGCCGATAGCCCGCGCATGCTGGGCGCCTTCAACGAGGCGACGCCGGACTGGCTGTCGTTCT
>JAXDOA010000349.1:0-2546 GCA_034669125.1 Hyphomicrobiales bacterium | reverse complement strand
CCGCTCGATCTGTGGACGTCGCCGCCGTTCGAGCCGAAGGTCGGCAAGCTGCCCGATGGCCGCAAGATCATCCTCGGGCGCGGCGCATGCGACGACAAAGGCCAGTTCATGACCTTCGTGGAGGCGCTGCGCGCCTACAAGGCCGTCACCGGAAAGCTGCCGATCGACGTCACGATGATGATCGAGGGTGAGGAGGAATGCGGCTCGAAGAGCCTGTTCGACTTCGTGCGCACCAATGCCGCCGAGTTCAAGCGCGATCTCGCTCTCATCTGCGACACCGGCATGTGGAACCAGTCGACTCCGCTGGTCACGACCTCGCTGCGCGGGCTACTCTACGAAGAGGTGAAGATCACCTGCGCGGATCGCGACCTGCATTCCGGGCTGTTCGGCGGCGCCGCCGCTAATCCGATCCGCATTCTGTCGAAGATCATCGCGGCGCTGCATGACGACAGCGGCCGCGTGATGGTGCCGGGTTATTATGACGGCGTCCCGGAACTGCCCGCGGATATCAAGGCCGACCTGGAGGGCCTCAACCTCACGGCCGAGGAGTTTCTCGGCCAAGTCGGCTTGAAGGCACCCGCGGGCGAGAAGGATCGCATGCTGATAGAGCAGATTTCGACACGGCCGACCTGCGACGCCAACGGCATCATCAGCGGCTATACCGGCGAGGGCGCCAAGACGGTGATCGCCGCGGAGGCGACCGCCAAGATTTCGTTCCGGCTGGTCGGTACGCAGGACCCGGAGAAGATCCGCGATGCCTTCCGCGCCTTCGTGCGCGCGCGGTTGCCCAAGGACGCGACCGCCGAGTTCATCAATCATGCGTGCAGCCCGGCGCTGCAGGTCGCCTACGAAAACCCGGCGCTCGCCAAGGCGCGCACGGCGCTCACCGAGGAATGGGGCACCAAGGCGGTCGCCGTCGGCTCGGGCGGCTCGATCCCGATCGTCGGCGATTTCAAGACTGTGCTCGGCATGGACACGCTGCTGGTCGGGTTTGCGCTCGACGACGACCGCGTGCATTCGCCGAACGAGAAGTACGACCTCACCTCGTTCCACAAGGGCACGCGCTCGTGGGCGCGCATCATCGCGGCGCTCGCGGGCTGATCTCCTCGCCTATTCGCCCGACCATTGCGGCGTGCGCTTGGTGAGGAACGCGTCGAGGCCTTCGCGAAAATCCTTGCTCATGTAGGTCATCAGGATCAGGTCGTGGCCTTCGTCGCTTGACAGGCGCGGCTGAAGGCGGCGCATCGCCTCCTTGGTGGCGCGCAGCGTTAGCGGCGCATGGCCGGCAAGAAGAGTCGCAAGCTCGTCGGCTCGCTGTTGCAGGGCCGCGACGTCCTCGACCACCTCGCCGAGGAGGCCGAGCGCGAGCGCTTCCGGCGCTTCGACCAGACGCGCCGTGAAAATGATGTCCTTCACGCGCGCGGGGCCGAGCAGGGCCGCGAGCCGGCTGTAGTTCGCCATCGACAGACAGTTGCCGAGCGTGCGGGCGATCGGAAAGCCGAACCTGGCGGTCTTGGTGCCGATGCGCAGGTCGCAGCAGGCCGCGATTGCCGCACCCCCGCCGGTGCAGACGCCGGCGATCGCCGCAATGGTCGGAACGCGGCACTGTTCGAGGACGCCGAGGACACGATCGTTGCGCGCCTCGTAGTCGATCGCGTCCTCCGGCGTCTTGAACGCGCGGAATTGATTGATGTCCGTCCCGGAGGCGAAGGCCTTGTCGCCTGCGCCGGTGAAGATCAGGACCTTGATGGCGCGATCCTTGTTCGCTTCCTCGCAGATCTCCGCGAGGCGCTCGTACATCTGGAAGGTGAACGCGTTGCGCGCCTGCGGCCGGTTGAAGGTGACGCGGCCGATGCCGTCGCGCATGTCGAAAAGGATGTCGTTCTGCTCTGTCATGTGTCTCTCCGCAACGCGACTGTCTTTGACGATGTGCGGCGGCGGGTCAAGCCATCAACATGCGTGATGCGACGATGAGAACAATGCATGGCCGGTCTGGACGTCCCGACTGGCCGCTCCGCGCGTCCCGGTGCTACACCATGGCAAAGACCGGGAAACACCATGGACGCGATGACCGGCCGCGACAGCGCGGCTGAGACCGACTCTCCTTATGCATGGCGCCGCCTTGCGTGCACGCTGATGGTCAGCACCATCGGCGGCGTCGGCATGTGGTCCTTCATCGTCGCGCTGCCGACGGTGCAGGCCGACTTCGGCATCACGCGTGCCGACGCGTCGCTGCCCTATACGCTGCTGATGCTCGGCTTCGGGATCGGCGGCATCTTCATGGGCAGGCTCGCCGACCGCCGCGGCATCGTGCCGCCGCTCTTGATCGCCATTGCGTCGCTCGGCGCCGGCTACGTGCTGTCCGCCTTCACGACCAACATCTGGCAGCTTGCGCTAGTGCACGGGTTGCTCCTGGGGCTGTGCGGGACATCGGTGATGTTCGCGCCACTCATGGCGGACATCTCGCACTGGTTCGTGCGCCGGCGCGGCATCGCGATCTCGATCGCGGCTTCCGGTAACTACATCGCGGGCACGATCTGGCCGCC
>JAXDOA010000348.1:0-7908 GCA_034669125.1 Hyphomicrobiales bacterium | reverse complement strand
CTTTCTACGACGATCCGCAGCCGGATGCCACCGGCGCCGAACCGTCACGGGATCAGCGGCCGGCTTTGCCCAACTCCTCGGCAAGCTCCGGAAGGGCCTGATAGAGGTCGGCAACGAGGCCATAGTCAGCGACCTGGAAGATCGGCGCCTCCTCGTCCTTGTTGATGGCCACGATCACCTTGGAATCCTTCATGCCGGCCAGATGCTGGATCGCGCCCGAAATGCCGACCGCGATGTAGAGTTCCGGCGCCACCACCTTGCCGGTCTGCCCCACCTGCCAGTCGTTCGGCGCATAGCCGGCATCGACCGCGGCGCGCGAGGCGCCGACGGCAGCGCCAAGCTTGTCGGCCACCGGCTCGATGTATTTGGTGAAGTTCTCGCGTGATTGCATCGCGCGCCCGCCCGAGATGATGATCTTCGCCGAGGTGAGTTCGGGGCGCTCGGACTTCGACAGCTCCTCGCCCACGAAGCTCGAAATGCCGGGGTCCGCCGCTGCGGTCGCGTTCTCGACTGACGCCGAGCCGCCTTCGCCGGTCGCCTGGAAGGTCGAGGTGCGCACCGTAATGACTTTCTTGGCGTCCTTCGACTTCACGGTCTGGATCGCATTGCCGGCATAGATCGGCCGCTCGAACGTGTCGGGTGTCACGACCTTGATGATTTCCGAGATCTGCATCACGTCGAGCAGCGCGGCGACACGCGGCATGACGTTCTTGGCATTGGTCGTCGCCGGCGCGACGATCGCGTCATAGTTTCCGGCGAGCGACACGATCAGCGCGGCGAGGGGCTCGGCCAGCGCATGCTCGTAGGACGCGGCATCCGCCAGCAGCACCTTGGCGACGCCGTCGAGCTTGGCGGCCGCGTCCGCGACTGCTTTGGCGCCGGAGCCCGCGACCAGCACATGCACGTCGCCGCCCATTTGCTTGGCGGCGGTGAGCGCCTTGTTGGTCGAATCCTTGAGCGACTTGTTGTCGTGCTCGGCCAGCAGGAGCGTTGCCATTTACAAGACCCCTGCTTCGTTCTTCAGCTTCTCGACCAACTCGGCCACGGTCTTGACCTTGGCGCCGGCCTTCCGGCCCGAGGGCTCGGTCGTTTTCAGCACTTCGAGCCGCGGCGCGACATCGACGCCGTAGTCGCCCGGCGCTTTGTCGGCAATCGGCTTCTTCTTCGCCTTCATGATGTTCGGCAGCGATGCATAGCGCGGCTCGTTCAGCCGCAGATCGACGGTGACGATCGCCGGCCCTTTGAGCTTCACGGTCTGCAAGCCGCCATCGACCTCGCGGGTGACGCTGATGCTCTCGCCATCGATCGCGATCTTCGAGGCGAACGTTCCCTGCGGCCAGCCGAGCAAGGCGGCGAGCATCTGTCCGGTCTGGTTTGAATCGTCGTCGATCGCCTGCTTTCCCATGATGACGAGCCCGGGCTTTTCCTCCTCGACGATGCCCTTGAGGATTTTCGCAACGGCAAGCGGCTCGACGATGCCGTCGACCTTCACCAGGATGCCACGGTCGGCGCCCATCGCGAGCGCGGTGCGGATGGTCTCGGCCGCCTGCTGCGGGCCAATCGACACCGCCACGATCTCGGTCGCGGCGCCCTTTTCCTTCAGCCGGATCGCCTCTTCGACGGCAATTTCGTCGAACGGATTCATCGACATCTTGACGTTCGCCAGCTCGACGCCGGAGCCGTCCGCCTTGACGCGAACCTTGACGTTGAAATCGACCACCCGTTTGACGGGCACCAATACCTTCATGCGAAACTCCGTCCCCGCGCGGCGCGCAAACTATGGCCCACCCTAGGGCGTGTCAACGCGATCCCCAGCGCTGTTTTCCCACCTGTACGGCGGCGTGAACGTGCACGGCGTCACCCGGCCGCATGCAGTCGAACAGCCGAAGTTCCGGCCGCCGCAGCAGCACGACCAGGAGCGCGCCGACCACCAGCCCGCCGATATGCGCCCACCATGCGGTATCGCCTTTGGCGGGCGTGAGCACGTTCCAGATCTGCATCAGCGCCCAGAACCCGAGCACCCAGGCCGAGCCCAGCCGCAGCGGAAGGATGCCGAACGCCAGTACGATGATTTTGGCGCACGGCCGCAGCATCAGATAGGCCGCGACCACGCCCGCGACGGCACCGGAGGCGCCGATTAGCGGCACGACCGAGTCCGGATAGATCGCAAGGTGCGCAAGTCCGCCGGCCGCGCCACACAGCATGTAGAAGAAGAAAAATCGCACCGACCCCATCGCGTCCTCGATGTTGTCGCCGAGCACCCAGAGAAACAGCATGTTGCCGATGATGTGCGACCAGCCGCCGTGCAGGAACGTGTAGGTGAACACCGACAGGATCGGCGGCAGGCTTCCACCCAACGTCACCTTCCCGCTGATCGCGGCCGGGATCAGCGCATAGTCGCGGATCATCACCAGGTCGGTCGCCTCGGACGCGTTGAGTTCGATGACGAACACCACGATGTTGATGACGATCAGCGACCAGGTGACGACCGCCCAAGGATTCTTGTCGAGCGGATCGCTGTCGTAAAGCGGGATGACCATGAATTGCTTTCGTTACCGGTTCGCGCCCGGGACCCACAGCACATCGCGTGCGCCCTTGTCGTTGAGATAGCGGCTCGCGACGAACAGGAAATCCGACAGCCGGTTGATGTAGCTGCGCACCTCCGCCGAAACGCTTTCGCCGGTGTCGGCGAGTTCGACGATCGCGCGCTCGGCGCGCCGGCAGATCGTACGCGCAAGATGCAGGTAGGCGGCGGCCGGCGAGCCGCCAGCGAGCACGAAGGTGCGCAACGGCGCCAGCTCGGCGTTGAGCGTGTCGATCTCGTCTTCCAGGCGCTTGACTTGGCTCGCATTGACGGCGAGCCGCTCGCCGCCCGGACCCTTGCCCTTGTCGGGCGAACAGAGGTCGGCGGCGAGATCGAACAGGTCGTTCTGGATACGGGCCAGCATGGCGTCGATCGGCGTATCCGCGGTGTGCAGACGCGCGACGCCGATCGCGGCCGTGACCTCATCCACGATCCCGTAGGCGGAAACGCGCAGGTCATATTTCTTGCGACGCTCGCCATTGCCGAGCATCGTCATGCCTTCATCGCCGCTGCGCGTATAAATGCGATTGAGCACCACCATGTGAGCCTCGGAGTTCCCGCCGCTTTTTCAGCGATCCGCAATGATCTATCCTATCCGTAATCTGGAACCAATCGGAGAGATAGCGCCATGCGGTTTGCCCTCATCCTCGCCATCGCGATGCTGTTGACGCCGGCAGCACTCACAGCGCGCGCCGCCTCCGGACCGCAGGCGCAAACGGCCACGGATACCTCGGCGGCGAAGAAGCAGAAGAAGCCGAAGAAGGCCCCGAAGGAGGAATACCTCAAGGCCGCGCCGGGCACCGGGCCGAGCGGCCCCAAAAACTAAAGGACCTAAAGGCCGATCACCGCCCCATCACCCAAACCGTCACCATGATGACGACGATCGCGACGAACTGTAACAGCACGCGCAGGCGCATCAGCTTCTGCGACGTGTTGGGCGAGCCGCCGCGCATCATGTTGCCGAGGCCAAGAAACAGCACGATCGCGACCGCGCCAACCGCGAGCGGCACGCCGTAATAATAAAGAAAGTTCGACATCGGACCGTCCTGGCGCCCGCTACGCCCCGTTCGGCATATCGCGCGGCTGATCCAATTTTACAAGACGCGGTTTTACAAGCGATCTTGGGTCTGCTGTGATCGGTTCCCGGAGACACGCATGACCGATCCGCATTCGCTGAAACTTCGCACCATCGCGGCGCAGGCACTCGGCGCCATCGAGCCCGAGACCAAGGGCGTGGCGCTGCCGGTGCATGTCTCCACCACCTTCATTCGCGATCCCGACAACCAGTATCGCACCGGCTACATTTACGGGCGCCCAGACAACGCGACGGTGCGGCACACCGAAGCCGTGATTGCGGCGCTCGAAGGCGCGCACGAGGCGCTGCTGTTCGCCTCCGGCATGGCGGCGGCGACCAGCGTAGTGCTCGCGCTGCCGCCGGGCTCGCACGTGCTCGGCCCCCAAGTCTGCTACTGGGGTTTTCGCGATTGGCTCATCAACGAAGCTCCCTTGTTTGGCTACAAGGTCGACCTCGTCGACATGGGAAGCGTGGACGCGATGCGCGCCGCCGTGAAGCCGGACACCAAGCTCATCTGGATCGAGACGCCGTCCAATCCGCTGTGGGGCATCACCGATATCGCGGCCGTCGCCGAGATCGCACACAACGCCGGAGCAAGGCTCGCGATCGACTCCACGGCGGCGACGCCCGTGTTCACCCGCCCACTATCGCTCGGTGCCGACATCGTGATGCATTCGGCGACGAAGTATCTCAACGGCCATTCCGACGTCATCGCCGGCGTTTTGGCGGCGGCGCGCGACGACGCCTTGTGGACACGCATCAAGCAGGTGCGCGGCCATCATGGCGCGATCCTCGGGCCGTTCGAAGCGTGGCTGTTGCTGCGCGGGCTGCGCACGCTGGACGTGCGCGTGCGCGCTCAGGCGCAAAGCGCCGCGCTGCTGGCGACGCGCTTTGCCAATCACGGCTCGGTTTCCTCCGTGCTCTACCCCGGGCTGCCCTCGCATCCCGGCCACGCGGTCGCGGCGCGCCAGATGTCGGGCTTCGGCGGCATGCTGTCGATCCGCGTGAAAGGCGGCGAGCGCGCCGCAATCGACGCAGCCGCGCGCGTGAATCTATGGAAGCGCGCGACCTCGCTCGGCGGCGTCGAAAGCCTGATCGAGCATCGCGCCTCGATCGAGGGGCCGAATTCGCCCTGCCCGCCCGACCTGTTGCGGCTCTCGGCCGGGCTGGAGGACGTGGACGACCTCTACGACGATCTCGATCGTGCGCTGCGCGCGGCGAACGCCTGAGCCTTCCCTCTCCTCACAGGACATCCAATGATCGCCAGACTTTCCGCCGCCGCTGCACTCACCGTTGCGTTGAGCGCACCCGCGCCGGCGCAGGTCACCCTCGATCTCATCAATGAGTATCCGGCGACGTCGATTTCCGGTGAGGCGGACACGTTCTTCGCCGAAGCCGTGAAGCGCAAGTCGGATGGCCGCGTTCTCATCCAGCCGATCCCGGATGCGAAATCCGGATTGCGCTCGCGCGATCAGCTCAAGGCCGTGACCGACGGCAAGTTCGCGATGGCGAACTCGGTCGGCGGCACGCTCGGCGAGGAGAGCCCGGTCTTTCTGTTGTCCTCGCTGCCGTTCGTCACACCCACGATGGAAGATGCGCGCGCGCTGTATGCGGCGGCAAGGCCGCTCTACGAAAACCTGTTCGCCGAGCGCAAGCAGAAGCTCCTCTATGTGGTGCCGTGGCCGCCGTCCGGCATCTGGTCGGCGGCGCCGGTGAACGACATTGGCGCCCTGAAGGCGCTGAAAATTCGCACCTACGACAACACCGGCACCGAAGTCTTGGCCAAGGTTGCCGCCGCGGCGGCAATCGTGTCGTTTTCCGATCTCGACCCCAAGCTGGAAAAGGGCGAAATCAACGCCGTGCTGTCATCCGGCGACGGCGGCGCAGGCCGGCAGTTGTGGAAATACCTGCGCAACTTTTCCGAAGTCGGCTACGCGCGGCCGCTGAGCTTCGGATCGGTCTCGCTTGCCGCATGGACAAGCCTCGACGACGCGGGACGCGCCGCCATCGAGGATGCGGCGCGCGAAACGACCGAACGGCAATGGGCGGCGCTTGCCGGCCGGCTCAGCGAGAACTTCGCGCGCATGCGGCAGAATGGCGTAGCGATCGACGAGAAACCGCCTGCCGACGTGATGGCCGCGTTGCGCGCCGCAGCCGAAACCGTCGTCACCGACTGGAGCAACCGCGCCGGGCCAGAAGCACAACGGGTGTTACGGGAGTATCAGGCGCGGCGGGCCCGCTGATGATGGTCAGTTGGCGAGATGCTTTTCGATCTCGTGCACCGGCTTCTTGGCGTAGTCTTTGTCGCGGCGCCCCTCAACGATGCACTGAAATTCCCGGTATTAGGTAGCAGTCACACCTAGGCGGGAAATGGCGGGAATAGCCGGGATTCATCGCCGTTTCGAGGGCAGTTCGACAAGTTCGGCCGGTTTGACCTTGAGGGCTCTGGCGATCCGGACGAGGACTGAGATCGTCGGATTTTTCTCGCCGCGCTCAACCGCCGAAACGTAGGTCCGATCCAAGTCCGCTGCGAAGGCTAGGTTTTCTTGGGTAAGCTTCGGCTTCTTGCCCTTGCGGATGCGCCCCACGTTCTCGGCAACGATGGCGATAATTTCCGCATCACGCGGGAATCGCTTGCGCCGCTTGGCCCCCTTCGCCATGCGGCCATCGGGCCGTTTTGCGGTTTATTGGTCTACGGTTTATTAGTGACATTTTCCTAGACCCGAAATCGCTGGTAGTTTACAACCGGGGGCCGCAAGGGTTGTCAGCCGCTATGCCCGCTCCTGATCCAATCGAAGATGCAATTTACGCGCGCGCCGATGCCGAGCGCAAAATGCCGGGCGTTTCGTTCGGGCCGATCTATGCTTTTGTTTGAACATCGCGCATATCGCCAGAGGGCAAGAGCGCCAGACCATCGTTAACACCGTGACAGCGGCGCGCCCGCCGGGAATGAGCGCCGAGTAGAATGCTGGTTACGAGGCGGCGGTTATGGCCACGCTCAAGATCGCGGTCTCTCGCTCGTTCACGCACTAACCCTAGCGGCTTGCCTTTCGCGACCGGTCCGGTGCGGAATCCGGCCATGCCCCGCCGCCCGATCCGCTGGACCAAGAGCGACAACCTAGGCCGCGTTCTATCCGCGCGCCGCGTCGAAGGGTTGCTCACCGCGCTCCGCAACATCGGGTCGAAGGCCGGGCCGTGGCCCGAGCGCGATCCTGACGCGATGGACGCATGGTGGCGCGCCGTGCTGTACGATCCGCGCGCACGTCGGACGCGCGAGAGTACGATCCCGCGAGATCACCCCGATGCAAGCTTGCGCCTCGATCGATGCCGGTCCGCGCTCGTGAGGCTGCGGTGCGACTCGTGCCGCGCCAACGCGACCTATGCCGTCGAGAATCTGCGCGAGGTGTACGGCGGCGACGCCAACATCACGCAACTCCCGGCGGCCCTGCTTCCGTGTCCCAGCAAGCGCGACGCGCGTGACGGCGCGTGCCGCCCGCGCGCGTTCACCACCAGTGACGCGAGCAACGTGCAGCGGGTGAAGCGGCCGTAGGTGTTCACGATTCGCAGAACGTTCCTATGCAACAGCGGGTACTGGCCCCTTTCCGAAGCCATTGGTCCCTTTTGAGAATCGCGGTGGCCCCTTTTTGGTTAAAAGGGGGGTTTTGGTTGTTTGAATGGATCCAGGCCCATTTGGATCAACATTCCCAATGTATCGGCTTCACCCCAATGCTCCACTATCCGACCGTCAGAAACGCGATCGAGATTGATCCCTCGAAGCGTAACGCTTTTGCCGGAAGGTTCGACGCCAAGCCATGTCCCGAGGTGGGTGCCTGTTGCCGTCACACGTGACGCAACCCAATCAGCTTCAGCGACGACCTCGTGAATTTGCATCGCAAAGTCAGGGAACGTGGTTCGTATTCCCCGGAGATGGTTTTCTACCGCGATAGCACCGCGTGGGGCACCGGGTGGAGCGTTATGATCGAGATAGTCTGTCCCAACAAACCGCGAAATCTCATTGTACTCGCCGCCTGCGACTACCCGCTCATAGTAAGACCGCACGAGGTCTTTGGTTGCATCATTCGCCATGTCGCCGGTCGCCTTCTTGATCTCTGCGCAGCAGCCTATCGGCCGCAGCGCACGTTTTTCAACGCCCTAGTTGGCGGCCTCGTCCATTACAGGCCCTTGCCGGTGTCGGCCTCATCATCCGCGAACTCCAGCGACAACTGCGTCGGCTTGCCAATGCGCGGGT
>JAXDOA010000347.1:0-2632 GCA_034669125.1 Hyphomicrobiales bacterium | reverse complement strand
GCCATGCGGTTGCTGCGCGCTTATGCGGAGATCGGCTCGCGCACGACGAAATCCGCGCTGGTCGTGCTCGCGGAGTCGCTGCGCAACAAGGATCGTGGGACGTAAGCGGAATTTACCGATCCTATTTATCGAACAAAATCCTTGACAGCGAGTCGCTGCTGCGCTAGAAGGGCGCATTCTCCCACAATCGATTCACAGGCAGCCCCGGGCGGCGCGTTTGCGCGCGCCCGCTCGTGCGCGCGCCGCCACCCGGAGCACAGCCATGGCGCCGAGATTGATCGACAAAGACTGGGCGCAGATTCGTCATGACTACGAGCACACCGACCGGCCGGTCGAGGACATCTGCCGTCAGCACGGCCTCTCGTCCGGCACGCTGGTCGACCGCGTGCGCCGCTGGGGCTGGACGCCACGGCGCGCGCCGATCCCCGCGCTTGGCCCGCCGCCGACCGCCGCACCGCCGCCGATCGAGGCACCGCCAACCGGCCTTGCGTCCGCGATGCTCGCCGGCGAGCCTGCGCGGGCGCCGCCGCCGGACGCGCAGGCCGAAGACCCCGCGGTGATCGGGCCGCGGTTGCGCGCGGCGCTCGCGCGCGTGCTGCCGGCGATCGAGGCCGCGCTGGCGCGGCTCGCCACGAGCACACATCCGCGCGAACTGGAACAGGCGGCGCGCACACTCGCCGGGCTGATCAAGACGCTGCACGAGCTCAAGGCGCTGTCGAGCGAGTATCCGGTGCCGGATCCCGCCGACGACCGGCCACCGGACGATCCCGACGAATTCGCGCTCGAACTCATACGGCGGTTGAACGCATTCGCGGCCGGCCGCGAGGCCGAAAGAGCGGCCGCCGCCGACGAAGCCTAATCCTTCGGCTTGCGGTGATCGCTGCGCATCTCGCGGAATTCAGACGGGCCCTTGATCAGCCGCCGCTTTCGCTTGGCGCGTTCTTCCGCAGGCGCCGTGCTGTCGCTGAGCCAATCGATCATCTCGCCGGCGAGCTCGGATGCCTTGACCCCTGTTTTCTTGCCGCGCCGCGCCGGCGGAGGCGCGCTGGCAAGACCCATCGCGATCAGCCGATGGATTGCCTCCGTGGCGTCCGGCACGGGCTTCTGTCGCGTTCGCCAATCCTCAATCGCCTGCGCCTCCGCGGAATCGAAGCGGACGATCGTCTTGATTGGGCGGCGTTCCGGGCCGGCCATCGTGTGCCTCCTTGGTCTCGCGCGAGAGGCGAATGGACAAGAAGACCCCGGCCGGATTGCTCCAGCCGGGGTCTGGGGGTGGCCGGGCGTGAGGCAATTGGGGGGCAAATGTCGACGCCCGGCCTTGAACACTAGGCAGGGCCGCGCGTGGCGTCTGAGCAAAATTGCACAGTTTCGCCGGCCATACACGAATACCATGATGCCGAAGCAGGCACGCCATCGCGGTTTTTCGCGTGGAAAATTGCCGCGCCGCGCCGCGAAAACTCTTATGATAAGGGAATCGCTCGCGTCAGCGACGCGCGGCCGGGAGGGCCCTTGTCATGGCAGTCAACCGCCGGCCGCCGTTCAATCCGAAATCCTTTCTCGCCAAGGTCGGCGAGGGCCGCAGCATCGACCGCTACGGCAAGGACCAGATCGTCTTTTCGCAAGGCGACCCCGCCGACGCGATCTTCTACATCCAGAAAGGCAAGGCGAAGGTCACCGTCGTTTCCGAGCAGGGCAAGGAAGCGGTCGTCGCCATTTTCGGCACGGAAGAATTCTTCGGCGAGGGATGTCTGGCCGGTCAGGCGCTCCGCATCGCGACGGTCAGGACGATGACGGACTGCGTCATCATGCGGCTGGAAAAAGCGGCCGTCGTCGACGTGATCCATCGCGAGCCGGCATTTTCCGAGATGTTCATTGCTCACCTTCTCGGCCGCACCATTCGCGTCGAAGCGGACCTCGTCGATCAGCTGTTCAATTCGAGCGAGAAGCGCCTGGCGCGGCTGCTCCTGCTGCTGGCGAATTTCGGCAAGGACGGCAAACCCGAGCCGGTCATCGCGAAAATCAGCCAGGAGACGCTGGCCGAGATGATCGGGACCACCCGGTCGCGCGTGAGTTTCTTCATGAACAAGTTCCGCAAGCTCGGCCTCATCGACTACAACGGCGGCATCCATGTGCACAGCTCGTTGTTGAACCTGGTTCTGCACGAGCAGCCGGGAATCAAGATTTAGTTCAAACGATCGACATGCGGGACAAATGGTCCCGACCGCCTGATGTGAGCAATTTTGCTCAGCTTGCACCCTGACAAGGGCGTAGCGTTGTCGGGGTACTCTCAGGCGATCGCCGACTGAGGTCCTTCGGCAGCCGGCTTTCCTCAGGCTCGTCCGCGGCGGAGGCGGGTGGCGCGGCGGCTGGGGCGGAAACCGGGGAGACGCTGGTCGTTGCCATCTATCGGGAGTTCGCCATGCAAACATCGGATTGGTTGGAGCGCCCGTTCACTGCCGACACATTGGCCTTGCTCAGCACTCCCCCGCTCGAACAAAAGCCGCGTGCAGCGGTGACCGAATTGCAGGCCGCGCTCGCGCGTGAAGCGGCATTGCGACGGGAGATGAACGATCTGGCGCAGCGGCAGGTCATGCTGGCGCAGGAGTTCGAGCACCGCCTCATCAACGGTCTG
>JAXDOA010000346.1:0-3387 GCA_034669125.1 Hyphomicrobiales bacterium | reverse complement strand
TCGTGCAGATCGCAGGCCGTCCCAACAAGGCGATGGCAGATCAGATTTCGACGGCTGACAAACGGCGTCTGCGCGAGCGAATCGGGCGAGTGACCGACAACGAGATGGAAGCGATCGAAGAGGCGATCCGGACGCAACTCGCTCTCTGACTTTCACCGGCGATTCACGCCGCCTCGTCGGCGCTCGTGTCCACGATGCGCACGATGTCCGCCATGATGCGGTTGAGCTCGAAATCCTTCGGCGTGTAGACGGCGGCGACGCCCGCCGCCTTCAAGGTAGCGGCGTCCTCCGGCGGAATGATGCCGCCGACGATCACCGGCACATCGCTCAAGCCCGCTTCCCGCATGCGCGCGACCACGTCCCTCACCAGCGGCACGTGCGAGCCGGACAGGATCGACAGTCCGATCACGTGGACGCGCTCCTCGCGCGCGGTTGAGACGATCTCGGCCGGGGTGAGGCGGATGCCCTGATAGACCACGTCCATGCCGGCATCGCGTGCCCGCACGGCGATCTGCTCGGCGCCGTTGGAGTGGCCGTCGAGGCCGGGCTTGCCGACCAGGAATTTCAGGCGCCGGCCGAGCTTCTTCGACACGCGGTCGATGTCGGCGCGGACGTCGTCCGGCGCCGCGCTCTCGTTGCGGGCAGCGCGGCCGACGCCGGTCGGGGCGCGGTATTCGCCGAACGCTTCGCGCAGCACGAGCGCCCATTCGCCGGTCGTGACACCCACTTTCGCGGCAGCGATGGACGCCGGCATGATGTTGCGTCCCGACGCCGCCACTTGGCGCAACTCGCGCAGCGCGGCAGCGACCGCCCTGGCGTCGCGCGCGGCGCGCCATGCCTTCAGCCGCCCGATCTGCTCGGCCTCGACTTCCGGCGGCACGGTGAGGATCGAGCCTTCGCCGGTCGAGAGCGGCGAGGGCTCGCTTTCGGTGAACTTGTTGACGCCGATGACCACCTGCTCGCCGCGCTCGATCGCCTCGACGCGGTTCGAGTTGCTCTCGACGAGCTGCGCCTTCATGTAGCCCATCTCGACGGCCGCAATCGCGCCGCCGAGCTTCTCGATGTCGGAGAGAACGTCGCGCGCCTCGCGCTTGAGCTCCTCGACCTTGCGGGCGATTTCGGCGGAGCCGTCGAAAATGTCGCCGTATTCGAGCAGGTCGGTCTCGTAGGCGAGGATCTGCTGCATGCGCAGCGACCATTGCTGGTCGAACGGGCGCGGCAGGCCGAGCGCCTCGTTCCAGGCGGGAAGCTGCACGGCGCGCGCGCGCGCGTTCTTCGAGAGCGTCACCGCGAGCATCTCGATCAGGATGCGATAGACGTTGTTTTCCGCCTGCTGCTCGGTCAGCCCGAGGGAATTGACCTGCACGCCGTAGCGGAACAGCCGCTGCTTCGGATCGGTGACGCCGTAGCGGTCGCGCGTGATCTCGTCCCACAGTTCGCAGAACGCGCGCATCTTGCACATCTCGGTGATGAAGCGCAGGCCCGCGTTGACGAAAAACGAGATGTGGCCGACGACTTCGCCGAAGTCTTCCGGCTTCACCTCGCCGGAGGCTTTCACGGTGTCGAGCACCGCGATGGCGGTCGCGAGCGCGTAGGCCAGTTCCTGCACCGGCGTCGCGCCCGCCTCCTGCAGGTGGTACGAGCATACGTTCATCGGGTTCCACTTCGGCAGCTCGGCCGTTGTGAACAAAATGGTGTCCTTGATCAGCCGCATCGAAGGCGCCGGCGGAAACACATAAGTGCCGCGCGAGAGATATTCCTTCACGATGTCGTTCTGCGTCGTGCCCTGCAGTGTTGCGCGGGGCGCGCCCTGCTCGTCCGCCACCGCGATGTAGAGCGCGAGCAGCCACGCGGCCGTCGCGTTGATGGTCATCGAGGTGTTCATCGTATCGAGCGGGATCGCGTCGAACAGCGTCCGCATGTCGCCGAGATGGCAGATCGGCACGCCGACCTTGCCGACCTCGCCGCGCGCCAGCACGTGATCTGAGTCGTAGCCGGTCTGGGTCGGCAGATCGAACGCGACCGAGAGGCCGGTCTGGCCCCTGGCGAGATTCTTGCGATAGAGCGCGTTCGACTCAGCGGCGTTCGAATGCCCCGAATAGGTGCGGAAAATCCAGGGCTTGTCGCGCATTCGTCATCGCCATCACTGAGGGCCTGGTGGCAGTGTCGCCCACATTTTATTGCAATGCAACAAATCCTCAGGTGCGCGCGAAGCGCAACCGTGCATCTTACGATTGGGAAGTTTCATCCGCCTCCGAAGGTGGCAGGAACGTTGGTTGCACGCGCCTCCCGGGGAGGGCCATGTGGGTAGGTACGCCAAAGAAAGCAGCCCCAGTCCCAGCATCCACCATTAGCCGCTCGGCGTCGGCCATATCCACATTAGTGCTTCGAACTCTCGTCGTCGCTGCATCTGTTCTTTCACGAATGTAACGATAGGCTTCGTTGGCGAGCGCAGTAAGAAGTCTGTCTTCTCGCATGAGTGAAATGAGGTAACGCGGCCCTCCCAAGCTATCGGAGCCTCCGCTAGTCGACACCATTGTTGCTGTTTGGACACTAGCCGTTTGTATTCTCAGCCTGAGCAAGGAGGTACGGCCGGTGTCGAAAAGATGTGTGCCGTCCGTCTGCGTTACGGTTGTCTCAGTACGACCAGACACAACGGAGCTTGAAATCGATATCGACATCATCAGTGAGTGGAAAACGACTTCGCCTAAGAATCTGAGCGCGAGCTCCCTAAACAAGTTGCCGAATTTAGCAAGCAGAGCAGCGAGCAGGAACGAAATGATGAATGGTCCAATCGCGGCGACGAGAACAAGTTCAAAGTTTTCGGCGCGAATAGCCAACACTACGCGGTGCATGACTCTCGTTAAGGTGCCAGTTTCGTTGAACACCAATATAGCTGCGATAAACGTCAACGACTCAGCGATGATTGACATCGCGATCAGGATTATTCGTTGCGATCCGCCGACAAGTCGATCAACGTAAACGAGGGGGGCCGATTCTGCGATGAATTCGGCATGATCGGATGCTTGGTGGTCCGCGCCCCCGCCTCTAGTTTCGCTAAAGGAATAAACGCGATCATCGAGTGAAATTGCGCGGCTTGCTGCCACAAAACGCGAGAACGCATTCAATAAATCCTTGGGAAGGAGACGGCCGACCAGTTCTATCGGCTGCATTTCGGAGAGAACGATATGATCATCAGGTAACGCGAACCGATGATTATCACGCCAGACAATTAGCATTGTCGCCACAAGTGCCAGCATCGCGAGTACAACGAGCGCCGTGACCAATCCAGATGGAGATGGGATCGCAATCTGCTTAAACAGGGTCGCCGCGGGACCTAGTTGAGCCAGAGCGATAGGCAGTGTCACCGCGACAACGGTGACTACC
>JAXDOA010000345.1:0-7571 GCA_034669125.1 Hyphomicrobiales bacterium | reverse complement strand
GTAGAGCTCAAGTGGGGTTTAAACGAGCCCGATCGTATTATCGGAATGACGGAAGAGGAGTACCTACGTGGGGCATAACCACGCGTTCGAGCGGAGCGCCCGTCAGCGTCGCTGCCGGGTTACCTCGTCGCGCTGCTTCTCGGCGCCCGCTCAACGCGAACGTTATAGACGTTCGACGGTGCTCGCCCGAAACCCCGGCGTTGACTGTGCTGCTCGGGCGGCTCCAAGAGCTTAAAGACCATGCCGGACGCGCCGGTCCATCTCATGTCCGCCCGGCGGCTTGCAGGATCAGGTCGGCGATTTCCTGCGGGTGCGAGATGAGCGACAAATGGCTCGCCTTCACCTCGATCGTCGTTGCGCCCATCCGTTTGGCCATGAAGCGCTCGAGATCGGGATCGATCGTGCGGTCTTCCGTCGAAACCGCATAGAAGGACGGCTTGGAACGCCAGGCGGCGTGCTGGGTCTTGCCGGTCAGCAGCGCCTTGTGAAACGGCTGCTGCACCGCATAGAGCACCTTCGCGCGGGCCTGCGGCAGGTCGCCGGCAAAATCGCGCAGGAACGCGGCCTCGCTAAGTGCTCCGACATCGCCGTCGAACACGATGCCGGCCGCGGCCGGCGGCGTCGGGAACCCGGCCGCCAGGGCCGGGTAATCCTCGCCGGCATCCGGCGCGCGCGCCGCCACATAGACGAGCGCCGTGACCTTCGGATCGATGCCGGTCTCGGTCACGATCATGCCCGCGAACGAATGTCCCACCAGGACGGTCGGGCCATCCTGCCGGGCGAGCACGCGCTTCGTCTCGGCGACCGCATCGTCGAGCGTCGTCAGCGGGTTCTGCACCGCCGTCGCGTTCAGCCCGGCGGCCTGCAGGCGCGCAATCACCTCGGACCAGCATGAGCCGTCCGCGAACAGCCCGTGGACGAGAACGATATTTTGCGCCCGGGCACCTTGGGCAAACGCCATGCGCGGCATCAGCGCGGCGAGGGTCCCGGCCGCGGCTGCGGTCGCGAACGTCCGTCGGGTGATCATGGCGAACTCTCCTGATTGATGTTTCTGGGGCTGATAGTCCGGCGACCTCCCACATGAGCGGGCCATCTCAGCCGCGCTTTGCGGCGATTGCGGCGATTGGCGAGATCTTGCGTCGCGCTATAAGATTGAACCAGCCGCACCCTTCACCGCTGCCCGAGGCCAGCATGATCATCGGAATGCCCGTCTACCATGGCGTCGACCTGCTTGACGTCGCCGGACCGCACGAAGTCCTCAAGTGGATGAGCATTCCGGTCGAGGTCGAGCTGGTTGCCAAACACGCGGGCGACATCTGCACGCGCGACGGGTTCGTCTTCAAGGCGAGCAAGTCGTTCGCCACGGCCTCGAAGTTCGACGTGCTGTGGGTGCCGGGCGGCGCGCCGGAGGCGCTGAACGCGCAAATGAAAGACGACAGCGGTTACCTGCAATTCCTCCGCTCGCAGGGTAACGCGCGCTACATCTGCTCGGTGTGCGAGGGCGGCGTGCTGCTCGCCGCGTCCGGGCTGCTCGACGGCTACCTGATGACCACGCACTGGGCGTTCATTCCGTGCCTGTCGAAGTTCGACGTGAAGGTCGCGGAAGGATTCCCGCGCTTCGTGCTCGACCGCAACCGGCTGACCGGCGGCGGCATTTCGTCGGGACTCGATGAAGCGTTCAAGCTGGTCGAACTGCTCGCCGGCTACGAGGAGGCGCAATCGATCCAGCAGACGACGCAGTATTATCCCTGCCCGCCGGTCGCGAGCGAACTGACGCCGGCGACGAGTTGTCCGTTGTGGACGTCGTAAGCGCGCGGCCGCCATTGTCTCCACGCGCCACCGCGCGAGCACGAGAGGCCGCCTCGGGGCGGCGGGGGCCGGCGCCTCAGGGGCGACGCGCATCATCGGTGGATGCTGGAGAGGGAGCGGCCGTTGGCCGTAGCCCGGATGAAGCGAAGCGAAATCCGGGATTCCTTTGTCATACGTGAGAAACCCGGATTGCGCTGCGCTTCATCCGGGCTACGCTTGCTCGCTAAACCCATGTGAGTCAGCAGGGCTTGGCGCGAGGTCAATTGATGGCGATCTATCCAGGAGTCCCTTCTCCTACACAGCATGCGTATATCGACGGGGCGTATCTCCGGCAGCGATTGGCCGAATACTCGCGCCGGTACTTCGGTGCTGCGCAAATTGAGATCGATTATGAGCGCATGTTTACCGGATGTGAAAAGAAATTCTATTATGACTGCCTCCCTCCACGTCTGGGCAATGAGACAGACGAGGCATTCCGTGCTCGTGAGGCTTCAATTCGCACTTTCTTTGACTCGCTAAGCGAGCTGCCCGGCTTTCACGTTTACGAGGGCAAGATTGCAGGACAAGGTGAACGAGCCCGTCAAAAGGGCGTTGACGTGGCTCTGGCGGTGCACATGCTCTCGCAAGCGGTTCAGGGTACCGTCCGCAAGTTTACATTAGTCGCTGGCGATGCTGATTTCGAGCCTCTGGCGCACGCCGTAGTACAAGCCGGCGCGTACCTAACTTTGTGGGCCGACCGAAAGTCGGTCGCGAAGAGTCTTGTTCGGGCCGTCGATGTTTTGCAGCCCATAACCGTCAACCAACTCTTGGGCTGGGCGTCACAGACATTTCGCGCCGCACATCCGATGCCCGAGCTCTCGCAACTCTTTACCATTGAACCAGATGGCTTGGCTCTAGCTCGTACGGGAACCCTGTCGAACGGACACGAGGCATTCCTCTACACTGGCAATGGCCGAACATTCGTAATCTATCGAAGCAGTGCCACCCACTTCATGCATATACGATGGCACACGCCTGAGGCCGCCATGGACCTAGCAGCCGATCTGGGCGCCGATATCCAATGGACCCCTGATCGATTCGTACACGTGCGCAGCAGGCGCGGACAATAATTGGAGCTAGTAGCCCTCGTCGGGCTCGGCTGGCAATGTCAGATCACGACGCGGCTTCATAGCTTCAATCAGCTCCAGCAGCCGCTTGTGTTCTGCTTGCCGGTGCGCTTCGGTCAAGTTCTCTAGAAATACATGTCGTTCAAATTCCAATTGATTTTTGCCGGACAGATGCGCGTCCCACATGGTCACACCGATCAGTGTGCTCACAATGCACCCCACGCGAGCGAGAGGGTGAATTATGCAAGCGCCCTTCGCCAACTGGGCAAGCCACCAAAATAACCAGAGGTCTGGCATTTAACCTCTCCGCATTTGTGAGTAACGGAATGAGGCTACGGGTCTTTTCTTCCTTGTCACTTACTTTAATATTCCCTGTCACCACTGAGGCTTAGCTACGGGATAAATTTGCTCCGCCGTGCGCAGGCTCTAACCGATTCGCCCCGGCTCGCCTCCTACTCCTCCCTATACCCATACTCCGGCACGTTGCCGCTCGCGCCGTAGTACTTGTACGGCTGGAATTTGCCGCTCATCGTGATCTTCACGCGGTCACCCTTCGGGTTAGCGACGCGCTCAAGCCGCGCGGTTACGCCGCTGCTTTTTCGCGTGCTTCGCAACGTAATCGCGCAGCGCCCGGTTCATGCGTGTCTGGTAACCTTCCGCAGGCTCGGCATGCTGCTTGAACCAGGCGACGACGTCGGCATCGAGCCGCAATGTCAGTTGCTGCTTGACCGGACGGTAGAACAGGCCGCGTTTCGCACCCGACCAGCCGGGCAACTCCGGCGCATCGGACGTGTCGATCGCCGCGTCCGGCAAGCGGGCAAGCGCCTTGAGTTCGGCGGAATGTCCGCGCCGCGAACTCTTAGAAGCGGCCTTCTTCATAAGCTTTCCTTTCGCGCACTGTGGCCTTTCTGGCGCTGATGATACGGCCAACGGGCTCGCCACCTTGCTTCCCAACTTCGGGAAAAGTGTGGACCACGAGCAGCAGGACCGGACCCACAAGGCCTATCGTGTGCCATCGGTCGCCATCCGGGTGCGGGTCCGGCTGCGAGGCGTGGAATGGATCGTCAAAGACAAAGGTCGCCGTCTCAAAAGACAGGCCGTGCTTCGCGCGGTTGGCTGCGGCCTTCCTTGCATCCCACGACCAGCGCATGCCGTGCCTCGCGTGTAGCTACAATCATGTAGTTACACGACAAGGGTTGTCAAGGCTGGATAGGGGCCCTCACCCGCCTCGCTGCGCTTGGCACCCTCTCCCCGCCGCTTCGCGGCGACCCTCTCCCGCAAGCGGGAGAGGGGAAGCAGAGAGCTACTCCTCCTTATACCCATACTCCGGCACGTTGCCGCTCGCGCCGTAATATTTGTACGGCAGGAACTTGCCGCTCATCGTGATCTTCACGCGGTCGCCCTTCGGGTTCGCCACGCGCTCCATCAGGAAATCGAAGTCGATCGCCGACATGATGCCGTCGCCGAATTCCTCCTCGATCAGCGCCTTCCAGGCCGGGCCGTTCACCATCACCATCTCGTAGAAGCGGTAGATCAGCGGGTCGGTCGGCGGCATCGGCGTGCCGGTCCCGCGCATCGGCACCTCGTTGAGCATCGCTTCCTCAGGCTTTGTCAGGCCGAACAGCTCGGCGGCCTTTCCGGCCTGCGGCCGGGTGAGCTTCATCTGCCCGAGGATCGCGCCGACGATCAGCGTGTCGGAGAAGCCGCCGATCTCCTTGCATATGTACGCCCACTTCCAGTCCTTCTCGCGCTTGATGTCGAGCAGCTTTTCGGTGAGTTGTTCGCGTTTCATCTTATGTCTCCTTCCCTGTGTCCCGGGCGCAGCGCAGCGTGAAACGGTGCGCTGCAGACCCGGGATCGTTTCAGACTGTCGCGGTCCCGGTTCTGCGGTGCACCACTTCGTGCTGCACCGCGCCCGGGACACCGGACGGATTCTCGATCACGCCCGGCCGCACCACGGGCACACGGCGCGGGTCGTGCGCGTGCCCCTCGGCGGCGAAAGTCTTCGAGCGCGTGACGAGAAAATCGATGATGTGGTTGCGCACCGCGTAATAGAGCGGATGGCGGTGGATGTCGGCGCGCGCGCGGTCCTTCGGCAGCGGGTTGTCGACGATCTCGGCGAGCCTGGCGCCGGGGCCGTTGGTCATCAGCACGATGCGGTCGGCGAGATAAATCGCCTCGTCGACGTCATGCGTGATCATGAAGACCGTTTGGCCAGTCGTGAGGCAGATGCGCCGCACCTCGTCCTGCAGGGTGCCGCGCGTGAGCGCGTCGAGCGCGGAGAACGGCTCGTCCATCAGCATGATCTTCGGCTCGATCGAGAGCGCGCGCGCGATGCCGACGCGCTGCTTCATGCCGCCGGAGAGCTCGGCCGGGCGTTTGCCCTCGGCGCCGGTGAGGCCGACGAGATCGATGAATTTTTGCGCCTGCGCGTGGATTTGCGCGCGCGTGTGGCGGCGCCATTTGGAGGAGACCGCGTAGGCGACGTTGCCCATCACGGTGCGCCAGGGGAGCAGCGCGTGGCTCTGGAAGATCACCGCGCGGTCGAGGCTGGGTCTGTCGATCGCCTGGGCGTCGACGATGACCACGCCTTCCGAGGGCTGGTCGAGGCCGGCGAGGATGTTGAGGACGGTGGTCTTGCCGCAGCCCGAATGCCCGATCACGCAGGTGAAGCCGCCGCGCGGAATGGCGAGCCACAGGTCTTCGAAGATCGCGGTCGCGCCATAGCGCTTGGCGATGCCCTCGATGGAGATGAACTTGTCGGCGGCCACGTGCTACTCCGGAAACGTCACGAGCCGCGTCGCCCGCGCGAGGATCAGGTCGAGCAGCATTCCGACAACTCCAATTAGAAATATTGCAATGATCACATTTGTGATTGATAAATTGTTCCATTCGTTCCAGACGAAGTAGCCAATCCCCGTCCCGCCGACGAGCATTTCTGCCGCAACGATCACAAGCCACGCGATGCCGATGGAAATGCGCATTCCGGTGAGGATGGTCGGGGCCGCCGCCGGCAGGATGATCGTGAACGCGCGCCGCAGTGTCCCCACTTCCAGGGTGCGCGCGACGTTGAGCCATTCCTTGCGCACCGCGGCGACTCCGAACGCCGTGTTGATCAGCATCGGCCAGAGCGAGCAGATGAAGATGACGAAGATCGCTGACAGCCCGCTATCCTTGATGGTGTAGAGCGCGAGCGGCATCCAAGCGAGCGGTGAGATCGGCTTCAGGATCTGGATGAACGGATCGAGCGCTTTCGAGAACAGCGGCGACATGCCGATCAGGAAACCGATCGGGATCGCCACCAGCACGGCGAGCAGATAGCCGATGCCGACGCGCGCGATCGAGTAGGCAAGCTGGATGCCGACGCCCTTGTCGTTCGGCCCGTTGTCGTAGAACGGGCGGCGCGCGTGCTCCCACAGCTTGGCACCGACATCGAGCGGGCCGGGCATCGCGGATTTGCCCTGCGTCGCGGTCGCGCCCATCAGCTTGGCGTATTCCGGGTCCATCTGCTGCACGGCGGCGGTGCCGCGCACCGCCAGATGCCAGGCGAAGATGAAGGCGAGGAAGATGAGGACGGAGAGAAGCGCGGCGCGCAGCGTGAGGGAAGACGACGTCATGACGACCGTTTGATCGCGAAGCTGTTCACATACTCGGCCGGCTTCGCGGGATCGAAGGTCTTGCCCATCACGACAAAGGATTTGCTCGTCGCCGCGGGGGGCGTCAGCCCGACTTCCTTCATCAGCCTGGCCGTATCCGTCGCCAGGAACACCTGTTTGGCAACGCCCGCATAGTCCACATCGCCCTTGATCTGGCCCCAGCGCTTCATCTGCGTGAGGATCCACACCGCGAAGGATTCATACGGGAACGGATCGAAGTCGACCCGGTTCGCGTCCTTCTTCACCGTGCCGAGGCCGTCCGCGAATGTGCCGGTGAGAATCTGCTCGAGCACCGTCACGGGCTGGTTGATGTAGTTCGCGGGCGCGATCGCCTCGGCGATTGCTTTCCGGTTCTCCGCCTTCGAGGCGAAACCGGTCGCATCGATGATCGCCTTGAGCAGCGCCGCATACGTGTTCGGCGCGCCAGTGATGAACTCGCGCGACGCCGCGAACGCGCAGCATGGATGACCGTCCCAGATGTCTTTCGTGAGCAGGTGAATGAAACCGACGCCGTCGTAGACTGCGCGCTGGTTGACCGGGTCCGGCGCGAGAAAGCCGTCGATATTGTCGGCGCGCAAATTCGCCACCATTTCGGGCGGCGGCACCGCGCGGATCTGCACGTCCTTGTCCGGATCGATGCCGTGCTCCGCGAGGTAGTAGCGCAGCAGATAGTTGTGCATCGAGTAGTCGAAAGGCACCGCGAACTTGAAGCCTTTCCACTGCTTGGGATCGCGCTTGTCCTTGTGCTTGATCGACAGCGTGATCGCCTGGCCGTTGATGTTCTCGATCGCCGGAATGGTCCATTCCTGACGCACCGAACCGACCCCAAGCGACAGCGCGAGAGGCATCGGCGACAGCATGTGACTGGCGTCATATTCTCGGTTGATTGCCTTGTCGCGCACGATGGCCCAGCCGGCGGTCTTCACCACATCGACGTTCAGCCCGTAGCGGGAATAAAAACCAAGCGGCTGTGCCATGATCAACGGCGAGGCACAGGTGA
>JAXDOA010000344.1:0-3334 GCA_034669125.1 Hyphomicrobiales bacterium | reverse complement strand
GGCGACACGATCGTCGACGGCGGCAACACGTTCTGGAAGGACGACATCGCGCGCGCGAAGGCGCTGGGCCCACGCGGCATCCATTATGTCGACATCGGGACCAGCGGTGGCGTCTGGGGGCTGGAGCGCGGCTATTGCCTGATGATCGGCGGCGAGAAGGACGTCGTCGAGCGGCTCGATCCGATTTTTCAAGCGCTGGCACCGGGGGCGGGGGACATCCCGACCACGCCGCATCGCGAGGGACGCGATCCGCGCCCCGGGCAGGGCTATCTGCACGCCGGGCCGAACGGCGCCGGGCACTTCGTCAAGATGATCCACAACGGGATCGAGTACGGGTTGATGCAGGCCTATGCGGAGGGCTTCGATATTCTCAAGCACGCCGGCGAGGAAGCGCTTCCCGCGGAGCATCGGCTCGATCTCAATCTGGCGGATATCGCCGAGACATGGCGGCGCGGCAGCGTGATCACCTCGTGGCTGCTCGATCTCACGGCCGCGGCGCTCGCCGAGGAGGGCGATCTTGCTTCCTATTCGGGCCATGTGGCGGACTCAGGCGAAGGCCGCTGGACGATTCAGGCGGCGATCGAGGAGGCGGTGCCGGCCGACGTGCTCTCGGCCGCGCTCTACACGCGGTTTCGTTCGCGGCAGAAGCATACGTTTGCGGAGAAGATACTCTCGGCGATGCGCAAGGGCTTCGGCGGCCATCAAGAGCCCGCCAAGTGATGGCGCAAATTCCGGGCGTTGCCGCCATCGTGGTGATGGGCGTGTCGGGTGCCGGCAAGTCGACGGTCGGCCGGCTGATCGCTGCATCGCTCGATTGCCCGTTCCGCGATGCCGACAGCTTTCACCCCGCAGCGAACATCGCGAAGATGAGCCGCGGCGAGCCGTTGACCGACGACGACCGCTGGCCGTGGCTGGGGGCCATCGCCGCGTGGATCGCCGAACATCGCGCGGCGCACACGACCTGCGTGGTGACGTGCTCGGCGCTCAAGCGCATCTACCGCGACATCGTCACTGACCGGCAAAGCGCTGACGTTCGGCTGGTCTATCTCACAGGCGATTTCGATTTGATCGACGCGCGGCTCAAGGCGCGGACGGGCCACTTCATGCCGCCCGGATTGCTGCGCAGCCAGTTCGACGCGCTGGAAGAGCCGGGCGCGGATGAGCATGCGATCACGGTGTCGATCGATGCGGCTCCAGAGGAGATCGCTTCGCGCGTGATGGAAAAGCTCGGTTAGCCCGCGACGACGCGCAGCGGCGGCCGCGCGTGAACCGTGTGGTCGTGGAGCGAGCAGCCGAACGTGCGCTCGATGTTGCTCCACCCGATCGGCGTGATGGTCAAGGCGCGCGTATCGCGCTTGCGCGCGACCCAGCGCAGCGCCATCAGCCGGTTCGCCAGCGCCGCGCCGACCGCGCCTGCGAGATGCGCGCGCCGCTCACTCCAGTCGATGCAGGGGCGGCAGAACACGCGGCGGCTCTGGCGCGAGGCCGACAGGTCGATGCCGAACTTGGCGAAGAATGCCTCGCCGACGGGCGTGACCACGCCGCCATCGTCGGCGAATTCCACATGGCCGTGCTCGCGCAACGCATCGGCGAGCGTTACGCCGAGCCGCCCCGCCACGTGGTCGTAGCACATGCGCGCCTGACGCATCGCGTCGTCAATGCGGATCGCCCGCAGGCGCGGCGGTGCAATCGCGCTGACCGCCGAAATGCTTTCGATCATCGCCGCCACATGCGCGCCCGCGAGCCTGAAATAGCGATGACGGCCCTGCTGCGCCGGCACGATGAGGCTTGCCCGGGCGAGCTTGCCGAGATGGCCGCTCGCGGTCTGCGGCGTTACGTGCGCCGCATAGGCGAGCTCGCTCGCGGTGAGCGCGCGGCCGTCCATGAGCGCACACAGGATATTGGCGCGCGCCGGATCGCCGACCAGCGCGGCGACGGCGGCAATGTCGAGAACTTGGCTCATGCACGGACTATAGCGCGTGCAGCCCGCGGACGCCCGACGAAATGCTTCGTTCGCCGCCGAAGCGATTGCGTCAGCCCGCCATCCGGAACTCGCCGCCGCCATTGGCGGGCGGCGGGATCGGCATGCCGTCGCCGGCGTATTCGTTGAGCTTGTTGCGCAAGGTGCGGATCGAGATGCCGAGAATGTTCGCCGCATGCGTCCGGTTGCCGAGGCAGTGCTTCAGCGTCTCGAGAATGAGATCGCGTTCGACGTCCGCCACGGTGCGGCCGACCAGTGCGCGCGTCACGGTCTCGGCCGCGAAGGTCGCGTGATGCACCGCGGGCGCGGCGCGCTGCTCTTCGAGCCGTGCGCCGTCCGGCGCGATGATCGCCTCGGGGCCGATCGACTCGCTCCCGGCAATCAACACCGCGCGGTGCATGGCGTTTTCCAGCTCGCGCACGTTGCCGGGCCAGCGATTGGCAATCAATTGCGCGCGCGCTTCCGTCGAGAGCACGCGCGAGCAGCCATTGGCCCTGGCGTACATCTTGACGAAGTGATCCGCGAGTTCGAGCACATCGGCCGGGCGCTCGCGCAGCGGCGGGATTTTCAGGTTCACCACGTTGAGGCGATAGAACAGGTCTTCGCGGAACGTACCGGCCTTCACCACCTCGGCCAGATTGCGGTTCGAGGTGGCGATGATGCGGATGTCGACCGGGACGGGTTTCGCGCCGCCGACGCGATCGATCACGCGCTCCTGGATGGCGCGCAGGAGTTTTGCCTGCAGCCGAACGTCCATTTCGGAAATCTCGTCGAGCAGCAGCGTGCCCCCGCTCGACTCCTCGAACTTGCCGATGCGGCGTGCGACCGCGCCGGTGAACGAGCCCTTCTCGTGGCCGAATAATTCGGATTCGAGCAGGTGCTCGGGGATGGCGGCGCAATTGACCGAGATGAACGGCGCGCGGGCGCGGTTCGACTTGGCATGCACGAAGCGGGCGAGCACCTCCTTGCCGGTGCCGGACTCGCCGGTGATCAGCACCGAGGCATCGCTCGGCGCGATCTGCTGCGCGAGCTTGACCACCGCCGCCATCGCGTCGTCGCGATAGATGAAGTCGCGATGATCGTCGGCGACCGCCGCGAGCACGGCGGCGATCAGCTCCGGGTCGGGGGGGAGCGGGATGTATTCTTTCGCGCCCGCATGGATCGCGGCGACCGCCGCGCGCGCGTCGGTCGGGGTGCCGCACGCCCCCACCGGCACGGTGATGTGCTCGGCTTCGAGCCGCGTGATCAGGTCGCGGATGTCGACTGCAACCTCGACCATCAGGAGGTCGGCGCTGCGCCCGGAGCGCAACACGCGGAGCGCCATGTCGGCGTTGTCGGCGTGCGTGTCACTCG
>JAXDOA010000343.1:0-10109 GCA_034669125.1 Hyphomicrobiales bacterium | reverse complement strand
GCCCATGTTGCCGAGCGCGGCCGCGAAGCCTCCTTGCGCGGCGACCGTATGAGACCGTGGGGGAAACACCGTGGTGATGCAGGCGGTGCGCAGGCCCGCCTCGGCGCAGCCGACGACGGCGCGCAATCCCGCGCCGCCTGCGCCGACGACCACCACGTCGTAGGTGTGGTCCTCGATCGGGTAGGCGAGGCCGTTCACCGCGGGCGCGCCGTTGGATTTACCGTTGGTCGCCATGGCCTAGACTCCGAAGGACAATTTCAGGATCGCGTAGACCGCCGCGAGGCCGACGGCGACCGCGAAAAAGATGTTCGCGATCACCGCGGCGAACTTCCACTTTTCGTCATGCACGTAATCCTCGATGATCACCTGCATGCCGAGCTTCATGTGGTAGGTGATCGAGCCGATGAACAGCAGCATCACGATCGCGACCAGCGGGCTCCCAAGAATCTGCACCACCGCGGCGTGACTGCGGCCGAGCAGCGACACCAAGATCAGCACGAAGGCGATCACGAGCGGGACGTTGGCGACCGCGGTCAGGCGCTGATGCCAGAAATGTCCGGTGCCGGATTTGGCCGAGCCGAGCGCGCGCACGCGCCCGAGCGGAGTGCGGAACTGGGTGCCGTTCATTGCCCGCCTCCCATCACCGCGTAGCCGATGATCCACAGAACGATCGTCAGCACGATCGAGCCGGCGAGATTGGCGCGTACCAGCCATTCGCGTTCGCTTGGCCCGAAGCCGTGGCCGGTATCCCAGATGAAGTGCCGGATGCCGCCCAGCATGTGGTGGATCAGCGCCCAGGTGTAACCGAACAGGATGAGCCGGCCGATGGCGGTGCTCATGAACCACTGCACGCGGCCATACGCGTTGGGGCCGGAGGCTGCTGCGATCAGCCACCAGGCGAGCAGTAGCGTGCCGAAGTAGAGCGCAGCGCCTGTGATGCGATGCACGATCGACATCATCATCGTCAGCATCGGCTTGTAGATCGACAGATGCGGAGAAAGCGGCCGCTGAACGGGAACGCGGGTGTCGGCCATGAGGTTGTCCGTTACGTAAATTCGCGGGCGCGAAACTCGGGAGGCCGTTGGTAACGAAACTCCGGAAGCCCCGCAATCGACGCCGCGTCCTTGTCCGATGCAATCTTGCGTGAGTCCTTTACTTCGTGCATGACGAAGAATATTCCTTCGTAATGCCCAAAACCATGGGCAAGTGGCGTAGTCAGACTTCGCCAACCGCGAAGGATTGGTATACCAAGGTGCGCTTCGACCTCGTCGATCTCAGCCTGTTTCGCCATGTCGTTGAAGCGGGCAGCATCACGCATGGCGCGGAACGCGCGCATCTTGCGCTCGCCGCAGCGAGTACGCGAATCCGCCAGATGGAAGAGGCGCTCGGCGCTGCGCTGCTGACGCGCGGACGGGGAGGCGTGACGCCGACGCAGGCGGGGCGCACGCTGCTCCAGCATGCGCGCACGATCCTGGCGCAGTCCGAACGGCTGCGCGAGGACCTTGGCGCCTATGCGGGCGGGCAGGCCGGTCAGGTGCGGGTGTTGTCGAACACCAACGCGCTCACCGAATTTCTGCCCGACACGCTGAGCTCGTTCCTGGCGACGCATCCGCATGTCAGCGTCGATCTTGAGGAGAGATTGTCCGACGAGATCGTCGGCCTGATCGCCGAAGGGGTCGCCGACATCGGCATCGTGGCGGGCACGGTCGATGCGGGACGGCTCACGACCTATCCGTTCCGCACCGACCGCTTCGTGCTGGTGGTGGCGCGCGATCATCCGCTCGCGCGCCGCAGCAAGGTCAGCTTCGCCGATACGCTCGATCACGATTTCGTCGGGCTCGACCGCGCGAGCGCGCTGCAACGCTTCCTCGCCGACAAGGCGAGCCGCGTCGGCCGCCCGCTCAAGCTGCGGGTGCAGCTGCGCAGCTTCGATGCGGTGTGCCGGCTGGTCGAGCGCAATGTCGGCGTCGGCATCGTGCCCGAGACGACGGTGCGCTGGGCCGAGAAGTCGATGGCGATCAAGGCGGTGGCGCTCACCGACTCCTGGGCGCTGCGCGACCTGTCGATCTGCGTGCGCGACTACAAGGCGCTGCCGCCCTACGCGCGGCAACTGGTGGATCACATGCGGGAGGAGCGGCGGGAGATTACGTGAGGATCTTGCCGCTCGTCCCCGCGAAAGCGGGGACCCAGCGCTTGGCCAAGAACTGGATGCCCGCTTCCGCGGGCATGAGCGGAAGCCCGATTTACCGCGGCATCAGCACCCAGTAATCCAGATCGAGGATTACGGCCGGATGGTCCGCGCCGTCCTGCTTGAGCGGGAAATCCGCGCAGGGCTGGTCCTTGGTGGCGACGGTGCGCAGGCGCAGCGCGCCGACATCCGAGCGGCGCGGAAGCTCGGCCCTGGCCAGCACCTCCGACCACGCAAACACCGTCGCGCCGGCAAACAGCGGCGCGACGTGGCGCCCGCCATTGATCGCCGTGACGTGAAAGGCATTCGCGAGCCCGTTGAACGACAGCGCGCGCGCGAGCGAAATCACGTGCCCGCCATAAATCAGCCGGCGGCCGAAACGGTCTTTGCTCTGCGTGAACTGGTTGAAGTGAACGCGCGCGGTGTTCTGGTAAAGCCGCGTCGCCGTCTGATGCTCGGCTTCCTCCACCGTCATGCCGTCCTGGTGGTCGATCCTTTCGCCGACCTGATAGTCGCCGAAGCGGTGCGGTGAGCCGGCGAGCGCGAAGTCGTAACCGCGCACGACCATCATGGAGCAGGCTTCGCCAAGTGCGTCGGGCTCGACTGTCTTGGGCAGATCGGGGACGAGATCGCCCGGCGCGGGCGTTGCCTCATCGCGCTTGCGCACCATCACCCAGCGCACGTATTCGAGCACCTTGGCGCCGTCCTGCTTGAAGCCCGACGAGCGCACATAGACGACGCCGGTCTTGCGGCTGGAGTTTTCCTTCAGGCCGATGACTTCGGAAGATGCGGTGAGCGTGTCGCCCGGGTAGACCGCACGCAGGAAGCGGCAGTCCGCATAGCCGAGGTTGGCCACCGCATTGAGCGAGATGTCCGGCACGGTCTTGCCGAACACGATGTGGAACACGAGCAGGTCGTCGACGGGTGAGCTCGGGTAGCCGATCGCATAGGCGAACGGGTCGGAGGATTGCGCCGCAAAGCGCGCGCAGAACAGCGCGTTGTAGAGCGCGACATCGCCGGCGGTCACGGTGCGCGGCGTTGCGTGCCGAATGGTCTGGCCGAGGCGGAAGTCTTCGAAGAAATTGCCGGGCGTGGTCTTGGTCATGGCGTCTCTGTCATCTGGCAGTCCGGCGTTCGAGTCTAGCACACACGCTTGCCATGTCCCGCGGTGCCCGATAGCAATCCGCGCGACCTGCCAACGCGAGGACACCCATGCCCACCTACAATCTCCTTCTCATCCCCGGCGACGGGATCGGTCCTGAAGTCATGGCCGAGGTGAAGAAGCTGATCGGCTGGATGAACGGCCGTGGCATGGGCCCGTTCGAGACCGAGGACGCGCTGTGCGGCGGGTGCGCGTATGACGCGTCCGGGGTCGCGGTGACCGACGAGACGGTGGCGAAGGCCAAGGCCGCGGACGCGGTAATCTTCGGCTCGGTCGGCGGGCCGAAGTGGGACAAGGTGCCGTACGAGCATCGCCCGGAAGCGGGCCTCCTGCGATTGCGCAAGGACCTGCAGCTGTACGCCAATCTGCGCCCGGCCGTGACCTATCCGGCGCTCGCGGATGCCTCGTCGCTCAAGCGCGAACTGGTCGAGGGGCTCGACATCATGATTTTGCGCGAGCTGACCGGCGGGGTTTATTTCGGCGAGCCGAAGACGATCACGGATCTCGGCAACGGACAGAAGCGTGCGGTCGATACGCAGGTCTACGACACCTACGAGATCGAGCGCATCGCGCGCGTCGCCTTCGAACTGGCGCGCAAGCGGCGCAACAAGGTCACCTCGATGGAAAAGCGCAACGTGATGAAGACCGGCGTCTTGTGGAACGAGGTGGTCTCCCAGGTGCACGCGCGCGAGTTCAAGGACGTGCAGCTCGAGCACGTGCTGGCGGATGCGGGCGGCATGCAGCTCGTGCGCAATCCCAAGCAGTTCGACGTGATCGTCACCGACAACCTGTTCGGCGATATGCTCTCAGATGTTGCCGCGATGCTGACCGGCTCGCTCGGCATGCTGGCGTCGGCTTCGCTCGGCGAGGTCGATCCGAAAACGAAAAAGCGCAAGGCGCTGTACGAGCCGGTGCACGGCTCGGCGCCGGACATTGCCGGCAAGGGCGTGGCGAACCCGATCGCCATGATCGCGTCGTTTGCCATGGCGCTGCGCTATTCGTTCGGGATGATCAAGGAAGCGGATTTGATCGAGCAGGCGATCGCGGCCGCGCTCGCCAAAGGCATGCGCACCGCCGACATCGCGGCGCCGGGCGACAAGACGGTAGGCACCGCCCAGATGGGCGATGCGATCATTGGTGAGATGATTGCATAGACGCACGCCTGCGTCAGGCGGACGCGTAAGGCTTTCCGTTCAACCCCGCTGCCGTCAGGGTGCTGACCATATTTGAAGACATGGCCGGCTCACCTACGCCGCCGGCGTGCCACCAGTTGAAGCCGACGATTTTGTCCCAACTGGCGAACGTGTTCACAAAAGTCTGCATCTTTGCTTCCATCGTCGCTTGGTCGGGCCCTCCCTCGCCCCAATAGGCTTGGCCTGTCACTATCAGAGGATTGGCGATATCCATCTTGCGCCAGGCGTCGGCGACCAGCCGGACGAAGGATTCCGGACTGTCCTTCGGATACTTCGATTCCTTGAACCCGGTTGCGTTGTAGTGGACCTGCTTGGGAAATCGCATCCAGTAGGCCTGCGGTGCGAACATCCCGACGCGCGACGCGGCGATCTTCATCAGTTCGACCGCATCGAACGTGTCCTGGATCTTTGGCACCGGCCAGGTCGAGACCGCGAGATTCTCGGCGCCGAAATGGCCGGCCACCTCATCGAGATATTTCTTAAAGTCGGTGCGGCTCCAGATCGTTCGGCCCGCGCTTGTCGAATTGCCGGGCTCCACGTCGGCAACGAAAGCCTCAAGGCCGTAGTGGTCGCATAGCTCGATCGAACGTTCGGCATCCTTCTTCCAGTCGGCGCCGTGGCAATAGCCCCATCCCGCCACGTTGAATCCGCCGTCCTTCAGTGTCTTGATGAGCTTCAGCGTTGGGGCCTCAGCTACGGCGCCCGCAACGCCGAACAGCCGTACCCAGGCATGGCTGATGTCCATGGCCTTGAGCGCTTTGGTCAGCCCTGAAGCCTCTCCCGAATTGTCCTTGTGACGCTGGAGAGTCGACTGGGCATTGAAGACAAATGTCCCATGCCCTTTGAATGAAGCGTGGAGGGGCATCGCAACCTCGCTGGTCTATCGTGCGTGCGAACCCGCGGAATGCGGGGGCTAGCCGTGCAGGAACGCGCGTTCGCGCGCTAGCAGGAGGAACTTACGCCAGCCACTTTCGGTCGTAATGGCGGGAAGGCCTTCATCGGTGAGAACCTGTTTGAGCACGGCATTCGTGCCACCACCGTAAATGCCGTCGACACCGTCTTTCTCTTCACCGGTGTTGCCGAGTTCGCGATCAAAAATATACTTGAGGCACGCCTGCAGGAAGAACGTCTGCGCGTTCGATTCGGGACGGAATTTGAAAGAGAAGTTGAAATCGACGTGGAAGTGATCGCGGTGATTTGGATAATGATAACTCAGCACCTGTGAAAAATACAGAAACAGGTGCGCGTTGATGCCGAGATAGAACTCTCGATCCGACGGGTAGCTCACCATCATGAATTTCTGTTCGTCCCAGTACAAGCCGTCCAGATCGAACGCGAAGCCCTGCCCGTGTGCGTTCTCGCCGTCGCCGATCGTACCGGCCGTGAGGATGATCGTCGGCTTGTCGCGGCCCCACACGCTGAATAGTTCCTCAAAGCACTTCTCCAATGTGGTCTTCAGCTTGGTTCGGCAAAAGAAGGTCTGGTTCTTTCCTTTGCTACCGTAACCGAGCGGAGCCGGAAGCCGATCATAGTGGACCGGTACATCGACCAACTTCTTGAACGATGCTTCATTTGCAGGCATTCGAATACTCCGCTGCTATCGTTGCGCAATTCTCCATATTATACAATTTTTGAGTGTTTTCACAAGCAGACCCGATATGAGATGCGTGACATTTCATCGCGGCTGGACCGCATGCGTGCCCCGCGTCGTTCGCGATGCGCTGTTCGTTGGGATGATCAACGAAGCCGACATGATCGAGGCCGCGATCGCGGCCGCGCTCGCCAAGGGCCTGCGCACCGCCGACATCGCGGCGCCTGGCGACAAGACGGTGGCACCGCCGAGATGGGCGATGCGATTATCGCGGAAATGGAGAAGCTTCCGGCTTGACCGTCAGCGCGCCGGATCGCTCAGTACGCCCAAGGGTTATAGCCCGGCAGCCAGCCCTGCAGCGGCAGCGGCGAACGATACTGCTGGGTCGGATCCCACGAGGCGTAGGCCGAACCGCTCATGTAGGTTGGCGGATTGGCATAATCCATGAACTTGCGCTCTCCGGGCAGCACCTCGGTGCCGCCGTCGAGATAGCTGCGCGGCTTCACGGTGATGCGGGTGCGCGCGCGGCCGTTTTCGTCGATGATGGTGATGCGCTCGGTTTGGTCGCGGTAGACGCGCCGCTGCGCCTCGGCGGGACTCGCCAGCGCGCCGAGCGTGACGGCGGCGACGGATACGGCAACGACAGATACCAGACGCATGGATGACCTCTTCGACTAGCCCAACGGGCGAGCTTGCCGCGCGTTCCTTAAATAGTTCCCCACAATAGCGGACTCAATGCGGCCAGGCCGTCACTCTTTTGCAACAGCGCAGGGGCAAATTTGCCATTTGTGGCAAGCGCTTGCGCCAAAGGTGTCCCGGGCGCGGCGCGGCAAATGACGCGCTGCTGACCCGGGACCGCCAGGAACTCGGAGCTTTGGGCGGTCCCGCGTCTGCGATGCACCGCCATAGTGCGTCGAAGACGCGCGTGAACGCGCTTATGGCGGCGCTGCATCGCGTGCGGGACACACGATCACGTCAGCTTGAATTCCAGGTCGCCCAGCTTCTCAATCGAGGTGACCAACTTGTCGCCGGCCTTGAGCCACACCTGCTTGTCCTTCGGATAGCCGGAAATGACGCCTTCCGGCGTCCCGGTGAAGATCATGTCGCCCGGCTTGAGCGTGAAGTAGCGCGACGCATAGGAGACGAGCTGCTTGCAGTTGAACACCATATCGGCCGTGTTGGACGACTGGCGCACCTCGCCGTTCACCCGGCACTCGATCTTGAGATTGTCGCCGTCGGCTAGATCGGCGGTGACCAGCCAAGGGCCGACTGGCGCGGAGCCGTCGAGCGCCTTGCCGAGCATCCATTGCGACGAGCGGGATTGCAGGTCGCGCGCCGTGAAGTCGTTGCCGGTGGCGTAGCCGAAGATCACGCCCGGCGCGTCGGCCTCGCTGACGTTGCGCGCGGTCTTGCCGATCACAATCACGAGCTCGGCCTCATAGTCAAAGCGCGTCGCGTCCTCCTCGGAGACGCCGATCACGCCGCCATGATGGTTGAGCGCAGTGTTGAACTTGTTGAACAGGATCGGCGCCTTCGGCACCGGATTGTTGGTTTCGGCGGCGTGCTTGCGGTAGTTCAGCCCGACGCAGATGATCTTTTCCGGATGCGTCACGCAGGGGCCGAAGGCCGCCTTGTCGGCTGCGACGAAGTGACTGTCCTTTGCTTTCTCGACGAGACGCTTGAGGCCAGCGAGATCGCCCTTGCCGTCGAAGACATCGGTGATGGTGACCGGCGCTCCTTCCTTCAGGTCCTGCTCGGCGGCCGCGACATCGAGAATGCCGCGGTCGGTACGCACGCCGAGTCCGTAGCCGTTCTGCCGCCGCAACGTCGCGAACACGAAGCCGCGTGGCATGGTCTGCGGTCCGACCGCTGCTTTCTGTGCGAGCGGCGCCGTGCTGGTGAAGGGTACGCCGGCTGCCGCCATGCCAAGCGCCGCCGTCTTGAGGAACGTCCTGCGGTCCTGCGTCATCATCGCCTCCCTGAAGAATTTTTCGGGATCGTTCGCCAAAGGCGCAATCCCTGAAGGGAGCGTAGGACCCAGCCGAGATGTGGGCAAGCCAAGACCCATGCGAATCGACGAGGGCAGCTATTGCTTGAACTCGACGATGACCTTTATGTCGCCCTTGCGGTGATCGAACGCCTCGGCAAAGCGCGCAAGCGGCACGCGCCGCGTGATCAGCCGTGAGAGCCAGGCGCGATCCGCTTTGGCGAGGGCCTCGGCCGCCATCCGATAGTGGCGCAGGTTCGCGTTCACGGTGCCGAACACCGCGCCGTTGTTCAGCACCATGTTGCGATTGAACAGCCCGATGTCGAAATCGGTGCGGCGCGAAGCACCGACACCCGTGAGACAGATCAGTGCGTCCGGCGCGACCTGCGGCAGCAACGTGGCGATCACCGACGGTACGCCGGTGCATTCAACCACGACGTCGGCTGCGAGCTTGCCGAGTTCTTCCACCGAGTCGCAGTGATAGGTCGCGCCAAGCGCGGTGGTGATCTCCGGCTTCGGCCCGGTCTTGTTGTGATCGTAGACATGCACGTCGAGCCCGCGCTGTTTGCCGAGGAGCGCGGCGAGCAGGCCGATCGGTCCCGCTCCGGTGACCAGCACGCGGCGCGGCGGCGCCTCGGCAAGACGCCATAGACGATGCACATGATCCCATGCTTTTGCGACGACACTGGTTGGCTCCATCAGCACGGCGAGAATGCCGAGCGCGGGGTCGGCCTTCACGGCGAATTGCGGATCGATGCGCCAGCGCTCCGCGCCGAAGCCGTTGCGCCCCTTGATGCCGTGCTCGGTATATTGCCCGTTGCGGCACATGTCCCACTGGCCGCTGGCGCAGGCCGGGCAGGGGACCGGATCGGGATGCCGCACGATGCCGACAACGTGGTCGCCCGTTTTGAAACCGCAGTCGTCGGGCGCTTCGAGCACACGGCCAAGCGACTCGTGTCCAAGAATCAGGCGTTCGCGGCGGTCGGGCGCTTCGCCGTATTCGCCCGCGATGATTTCGCGATCGGTGCCGCAGACGCCGAGTGCAATCGCTTCAACCAGCAATGCACCTTCGGTCGGCGCCGGTTCGGGCACGTCGCGCAGTTCGATCGAATTGGCGTTTTCGGGAAGGACTGTGATTGCACGCAAGCGAGGAGCCTTGGGAAATCAGCCGCCCAGATAACGACTCTCGAGCGCTCGGAAAGTTCCTTACGCGTGCCCGAGCACCAGATCGTCGCGATGCACCATCTCGGAGCGGCCCTCGATGCCGAGAATGAGCAAAACGTCGCCGGACGATTTGCCGCGAATCTTCTCCGCATCCTCGGCGTCATAGGCGACGAGCCCGCGCCCGATCTCGTGGCCGTCCGGGCCGCGCACGATCACGGCGTCGCCGCGCGCGAACGCGCCTTCGACCTTCACGATGCCCACCGGCAGCAGGCTGTTGCCGCGGCGCAATGCCGCGACCGCGCCGGCATCGATCGTCAGCGTGCCCTTGGGTTCGAGCGAGCCCGCGATCCATTTCTTGCGCGCCGTGACCGGATTGGCCGGCGTCAGGAACCAGGTGCAGCGCCCCGTGGCGATCGCGCGCAGCGGGTGGTCGATGCGTCCTGACGCGATCACCATGTGGATGCCGCCCGTGGTGGCGATCTTGCCGGCCTCGATCTTGGTCGTCATGCCGCCGCGCGACAGCTCCGAGCCGGACGCGCCCGCCATGCTCTCGATCTCGGGCGTGATACGCTCGACCAGCGGGATGAGCTTCGCGTTCGCGCCGTTCTGCGGCGGCGCATCGTACAGTCCATCGATGTCGGAGAGCAGCACCAGCAAGTCCGCGCTCGCCATCGTGGCGACGCGGGCCGCCAGGCGATCGTTGTCGCCATAGCGGATCTCATTGGTGGCGACGGTGTCGTTCTCGTTGATCACCGGCACGCTGCGCCATTCGAGCAGCTTCGCGATGGTGCTGCGCGCGTTGAGATAGTTGCGGCGTGCCTCGG
>JAXDOA010000342.1:0-12295 GCA_034669125.1 Hyphomicrobiales bacterium | reverse complement strand
CGGTGGAGCCCGGCTTCTTGCTGACGTTGACGGTCTTGAAGAAGCCGAGGTTCTTCAGCCGCCGCTCGGCGCGTGTCACAAGCGTGGCGTTGTAGGCGTCGCCCTCGGCGAGGTCGAACTCGCGGCGGATCACGTGGTCGCGCGTCTTCATATTGCCGTGGATCTCGATCCGCTCCACGTACACGCGTGGCCCCTGTTCGACCACGTAGCGAAGATCGATGGTATCACGGCCCGGTATACGATCGGTTTGCACGCGAATGTTCGCGAAGGCTTCGCCATGGGCGGCAATTCGGGTCGAAAGACCCGCAACCGTCTTCTCAATCGTGTCCGCGTTGTAGATGTCGCCGGCGTGCGTCGTCAGGTTGGAGCGCAGCGCGTTTGCGTCGACACCGGCGATGTCCGACGCGATATCGGCCTTCCCGATCCGATAGCGGGCGCCCTCGTTAATGGTGAAGGTGACGACAAATCCCTTCTTTGCGGGATCGTATTGGGCGGCCGTCGAGACTGTGCGGGCATCGGCATACCCTCGCGCCGAATAGAAGCGCCGCAACAGATCGCGGTCGGCCTCGATCTGATCGGCGTCGTAGAGATCGTTGTCGAGCAGAGAACTCAAGACATTGGTTTGTCCGGTCTTGATCACGCCTCGCAATTGCGTGGCGGAATAGGCGTTGTTGCCCATGAATAGAATCTGCCGAACGCCCGTGCGCGCGCCTTCCCTGATCTCAAAGACGAGGTTTACGCGACGATCCTTGGCTTCGATGATCTTGGGATCGACATGGACGTCAAAGCGCGCATGGTGATGGTAGAGATCGACGATGCGCGCGACGTCGCTCTGCACCAGCGGCCGGGAGAGGGGCCCGCGCTCTTTAGATTCCACGATCTTCCGGAGATCCTCGTCCTTGACCTTCGAATTGCCCTCGAACGCAACGCGCGCGATGGACGGATTTTCGACGACCGTGACCAGCGTCTGACCGTCACGATGCGAGATGCGCACGTCGGCAAATAGTTGGGTCGCATAGAGGGCTTTCAGTCCCGCATCGAGATCGGCGGGATCGAGGCCGTTCTTGGTTCCGGCGGGGAAATAGGAGCGGATCGTGTCAGCCCCGATGTGCACGTTGCCGGCAACGAGGATGCCACCATTCGCCGCCCGCGCGGCCATGGGCGTCCATCCCAGCGCCACATATCCGGCGATCATGATTCGAGCCAACCAGCGGCGCATCGATCCACCTCGTGTGACGCGAGCGGATTCGAGTGCGCGGGGGAGGCGGAAGCATGACGACTTCGGTCTAAATGTGAGGTCTTGTCACGGCGCCTTCGACAAACAAAGGCCGCACAGTTTCCATGACAAATGACGCATCGATACGCTTCGCCTGTAAGGCTCTACCCTGATCCATGTCCGCCTTGCAGCGCTTTACGCGCGCAACTGAGACGTGACGCTAGGTCCGGCAAAAGCCCCATCGCCGTCACGGCGCCGGCGCCTTGAGAAGCTTGAGCGCCTGCTCGATGGTCTGCGGTGCAGCCAAAGCATCGCCCGATGGTTGATTTTCCTGTCGTCGTGCTATGCCTGCATGGCGGATCACTCGGACGTGCTGGGGCTCAGGACACGTCCGGCTTTCGCGCGGCACGGACTTTATCGTAGAGTCGCGTGCCAGCCCTATGCAGAACTGGGTCAACAAGAACACTTCATGCAAATCTTTCTGTTCGATCTCCTGCCGTTCGACCGTCACTTCGACGAGTTCAAGGCCGGCCGTCACATGCGGTTTCCGCTGCCCGGCTCGTATTTCGATCCGGAGGTGGCGGCGCGCTCCTACGAGCAGCATCTCGCGGTGTGGGAGGAGATGGATCGCCTTGGGTTCGACGGCGTCGGCCTGAACGAGCATCACACCACGCCGCACGGGCTGATGAACTCGCCGAACATGATGGCGGCGGCGGGCTCGCAGCGCACCAAGAAGCTGAAGTTCTTCATCCTCGGCAACCTGTTGCCGCTGCACAACCCGCTGCGCATCGCCGAGGAGTTGTCGATGGCCGACAACCTGACGCGCGGGCGCATCATGGCGGGCTTCGCGCGCGGCGTGCCGCGTGAGTACAAGGTCTACGACGTGCCGATGGCGGAATCGCGCGCGCGCTTCGACGAGGCGCTCGACGTGATCCTCAAGGCCTGGACCGAGGATACGTTCAGTCATCAGGGCAAATTCTGGAAGTTCAAGGACATCTCGATCTGGCCGCGGCCGTTTCAGGTGCCGCATCCGCCGGTGTGGATTCCGTTCACCGGATCGAAGGAGACGATCGAGTGCGCCGCCGCGGGTAATTTCGGCGCCGCGATCCATCACCCGCATCGCGGCGTGGTGCAGGACATGATCGCCTATTTCGCCAAGACGCTTGGCGTGCACGGCCACCGTATCAGCCCCGACCAGATCTGCATGATGACCGATGCGTGGGTGGCGGAGAGCGGCGCGAAGGCGCTCGACGAATACGCGCCGTATTTTCTCTACTTCAACAACGTGCTGTGGCATCACGGCGGCAATCCGCCGGGCCAGAAGGCCAACCCGGTTGCCAGCGGCTATGTGGCGTCGTCGTCCTATGACTATGTGCGGCCGGAGAATGCGAGCGAGGCGGTGATCGATCGCGAGAAGGCGCGCGCGCTGAATCGTCCCGACGTCGAGGCAAAGATCGCGAGCGGCGAGCTTGCGTTCGGCTCGCCGAAGGAGGTGACCGAGCGGTTGATCGAGCAGGCCGAGGCCATCGGCGCAAACAAGCTTCTGATCAACGTGAATTTCGGCGCGATGCCGAACGACCTGTTCATGGAGCAGGTGCGCCGCTTCGGCCGCGAGGTGTTGCCGAAGCTGCAGGCGCATCAGGTGACGCGCGTGCCGGCGATGGAGGGTACGGTTCCTGCGTAGCCCGGATGCAGCCCCCGGGTCGCGCTTTCGCGCGCCCGAGGGTAAACTCAGCGAAATCCGGGATAGACTGATCCCGCATTGCGCTACGCTCCATGCGGGCTACCGAGAGGCTTCCCATGTCGTTCTGGAAATCCCTGTTTGGCGGCTCGTCGGGCGGCGCCGAGAAGGCGAGCGAGCCGGTCGAGTACAACGGCTTCACCATTCGCGCCGCGCCCTACAAGTCCGAGGGGCAGTATCAGACCGCCGGCACCATCGCGAAAGAGATCGGCGGGGTCGCCAAGGAGCACAAGTTCATCCGCGCCGACCGCCACGCGTCCTACGACGACGCGGTGGAATTCTCGCTCGGCAAGGCGCGCCAGATCGTGGATCAGCAGGGCGACCGCATGTTCGGTTCATGAAGCGCGTTCTGGTTCTGCTCAACGCGCGCGCCGGCACGCTGATCGACGCCGGGACCGAGCGCATCGTCGCTCAGATAGAAGCCACGCTGAAACCGCGTTGCGAGAACCTCGACATCTGCCTGCTGCAGCCGCATGACCTGCCCGGCGCAATCTCCGCTGCGGCGCTCGGGCCGCACGACACGGTGATTGTCGGTGGCGGCGACGGCAGCGCGAGCGCAGCGGTTGCGGCTTTCTCGGGTGGCAAGAAGTTGGTCGGCGTCCTGCCGTTCGGAACGATGAACCTGTTCGCGCGCGATCTCGGAATGCCGTCCGATCCGCGCGAGGCGGTCGCCGCGCTGGCAACCGTCGCGCCGCGCCGGATCGATCTCGCGGAGGTCAATGGGCGGCCGTTTCACACACTCTCGGGGTTGGGCTTCTTCAGCCATATCGCAAAGGCGCGCGAAGAAACGCGCGGGCATCCACTCGGGCGTTTCGTCGGCTTGATGCTGGCATGGTTTCGTGCGCTGCGCCGTACCACGCCGTTCACGATCGACATCGTGCTCGACGGCCGGCGCGAGCGGGTCTCGGCGCTGGCCGTGCTCGTCACCAACAACCGGTTTGGGTCCGATTGGCGCAGGGCGCGTCTCGACGAAGGCATCCTGGAGATGCACATCGTCGAGGAGCAAGGCACGCTCACCAAGTTGAAGGCGAGCGCCGCAGTGGTCACCGGCGCGTGGCGCACCGAGCAAGGGATCCGCAGCATCGTCGCGAATGAATTGATCATTGTAAACCGGCGCAGGCACGCCAGGGCATCGACCGATGGTGAGCTTGTGCGCGAGCGCATTCCGTTGCGTTATCGCATGCTGCCGCGGGCGTTGACGATGCTCGGCGCAAAGACGGCGTCGTGGTAGTGGCAGGTCGGACGGCTCGACCCGGCGTCAATATTCTCTAGAATGGATTGAAACCAGCCCACCTTGTTTTAACCGCGGAATGCCAAAGACGGAGAAGCACCATGCGCCTCTTGTCCTTCATCGGGCTCCTTGCGGTTGTCGTCGGGATCGCCGCACTGGTTTTCTTCTTCGGCGGGTTCTTCAACGTGGCGGCGACCAATCCGGAGCCGGCGCCGGTCTCTTGGGCGCTGATCAAGGTGCGCATGGCCTCGGTCGACCGCTACGCAACCGACCGGCCGCCCGCGGGCTACGACGCGCAGCCGCAGGTCGAGGCCGGCGCGAAGGCCTACATGGCGCGCGGCTGCACCAATTGCCACGGTGGCCCCGGCGTCGACTGGCAGAAGTTCTCCGAGGGCCTGCGCCCGGACCCGCCGGACCTCACCAAGATCGTCAAGGAGCGCGAGCCGCGCCACCTGTTCTGGGTCGTCAAGAACGGCATCAACATGACCGGCATGCCGAGCTTCGGCGCGACCGGAATGCCGGACCCGGAAATCTGGTCGGTCGTGGCGTTCCTGAAGAAACTGCCCGACGTGAAGGAAGAAGATTTCAAGAAGTGGGCGCAGTGACCTGACCCAACCGGGTCATTTGCGCGAACAGGACACCATGAACCCCGACATTCTCGACCGCTATTTCAAGGCGCAGAACGCGCACGATATCGCCGCGATGGTGGCGTGCTTTGCGGACGATGCCGTCGTGCGCGACGAGGGCCATACCCACACCGGAACGGAGGCGATCCGCGCCTGGAAAACCGACACGAGCGCGAAGTACCGCATCACGGCGACGCCGCTCGAAAGCCGCGCCGAGGGTGACAAGACGATCGTTATCGTGAAGGTCGCCGGCACGTTCCCCGGCAGCCCGGCGAACCTGACGTATCGCTTCGGCTTCGCGGCGGACGGCAGGATCGGTGCGCTGGAGGTGCGTTAGCGCCTCCGCCTAACTCAGCGCGAAGCCCGAGTAGCCGCTGGCCGCGACCTCGTTGCATTTCTCGACGTAAGGCGGAAAGCCGATATAGGGCATGAACACGCGCGGCTTTCCCGGAATATTGGCGCCGAGATACCAGGAATTGGCGGTCGGAAAGAGCGTGCCGGCCGCGATCTCGTTGACGCGCGCGACCCAGGCGGTCTCGGCGTCGGGCGTCGCCTCGATGCGGCGGAAGTTTCGCTCGCGCATGTATCCGATGCAGTCCGCGATCCATTCGACATGCTGCTCGATGGTCGGAAGCATGTTGGTCAGCACCGAGGGGCTGCCCGGGCCGGTGATCGTAAAGAGGTTGGGAAATCCTGCCACGCTCAAGCCCAGATAGGTGCGCGGCCCTTCGGACCATTTCTCCGCCAGCGATGTGCGCTTCCGGCCGCGGATATCGATGCGCGTGAGCGCGCCGGTCATCGCGTCGAACCCGATCGCGAACACGATCGCATCGAGGGCGTAAGGCATTCCGCCCGCGCGGAGGCCGCCGCGTGTGATCTCGTCGAGCGGTGCCTTGTTCAGGTCGATCAGCGTGACGTTGTCGCGATTGAACGTCTCGTAATAGCCGATGTCGATGCAGAGCCGCTTGCCGCCGACCACCGTGCGCGGGCAGAGCGTTTCGGCGGTGTCCGGATCCTTCACCACCTCGCGGATGCGCGCGCGCAGGAAATCCGCCGCCGCCTCGTTGGCGCGCTTGTCGATCAGCAGATCGTTGAACGTGCCGGTGTAGCAAAGCCCGCCGCGATCATAGCGCTCGCGAAAGGCGCGTTCGCGCTCCTCGTCGCTGACCGCCAGCGCCGACATATCGGTGGTCGCGCAGAAGAGGCCGTTGCGCCGCGTCTTGGCGAGCGCGCGCAGGGCCGGATACTCGTCCTTGATGGCCTGCTGCTCGCGCTGGCTCAGCGGCGCGTTGCGCGCCGGGACGACGAAACTCGGCGTGCGCTGAAACACGTAAAGGTGCGCGGCCTGCGAGGCGATGAGCGGGATCGATTGCACCGCCGATGAGCCGGTGCCGATGATGCCGACGCGCTTGTCCGTGAAATCGACCCCCTCATGCGGCCATTTGCCGGTGTGATACGTCGGGCCGGCGAATGTGTCGGTGCCCTTGAACGTCGGCTCGTTCGGCACCGAGAGGCAGCCGGTCGCCATCACGCAATAGGTTGCGGAGAGGCGCGTGCCGCCGTTCGTCTCGACGATCCAGCGGTTCGCAGCTTCGTCGAAGGTCGCGGCACTCACGCGCGTATCGAACTGGATGTCGCGGCGCAGGTCGAAGCGATCGGCCACATGATTGGCGTAGCGCAGCAGCTCAGGCTGCGCGGCGTAGCGTTCGCTCCACTCCCACTCTTGCTGCAGTTCGGGCGAGAATTGGTAGGAGTATTCGACGCTCTCCACGTCGCAGCGCGCGCCCGGATAGCGGTTCCAGTACCACGTGCCGCCGACGCCGCTGCCCGCCTCCAGCACGCGCACGGAAAATCCCATGCCGCGCAGCCGGTGCAGCATGTAGAGGCCCGCGAAACCGGCGCCGACCACGACGACGTCGAAGTCGGCCGCGCTCGCGCGGCTTTTCTGCGGTGCCGTCTCAGACAAAGTCGGCATAGATCGCGTCGCGCAGGTCGCGGATATAGCGGCCCATCATGCCTTCCAGCGCCGTGTTGGTGAGCGACACGACGCTGAGCTTTTTCACCGGATCGATGAACCAGCTATGGCCCCACACGCCGCCCCAGCCGAACGTGCCGGGCGACTGCGGGCTGAGCGCGGCCGCCGGATCGGTGAGGATCGAGGCGCCGTAGCCGAACGCCCAGCCGGGTCCGCGATTGGGAATCGGCAGATTGGTCTGTACCGTCATCATCGCGGCTGCGGTGTCGCGCGAGACGATCGGGGGGCCGCCGGCGCGGATCGCCTCGATGAAGGTCAGCATATCGGCCGCATTGCCGACCATCCCGGCGCCGCTGGAGCGGAACGAATTGGTGTCGAACAGGCGCGCCGGCGACAGGCTGATGCCCGCGAGTCCGGCATAAACCGGGATGCCCTCGGGAAACGGCACGAGATACCCCTCGTCGGGGATGCGCAGGGGCGCGGGCTTGCCATCCGCGTAAGGCGTGACGAGCAGGTCGCGTTGCGCAGTTGTCAGATCGAAGCGGATGGACGAAAGCCGCAGTGGTTCGGTCACGTATTCGGCGATCACGGCATCAAGGGGCTGTCCGTCCGCGGCTTCCAATGCGGCGCCAAGCACGTCCATCGCGACCGAATAGTCCCATGCCTCGCCCGGCCGATAGGCAAGTCCGGCGTGCACGATGCGTTCGATTTCCTCCGCCATTCCGAGCCCGGGCTCGGCAAGTCCATCGGACACGCCCGCACGACGATAGGACCCGTCCGGCGGCTGCATGAAGCCGTAAGCGAGGCCAGCCGTGTGCGTGAGCAGATGCCGCAGGGTGATGGCCGGCGTTTCGCCGTCCGGCAGCGTTGGGCAAAAGCCGGGCAGGTACTTCGTGATCGAGTCCGTCAGCGCGATCTTGCCAAGCTCGGCCATGCGCAACGCCGCGGCCGTGGCAATCGGCTTGGTGAGAGAAGCAAGACGGAAAACCGCGTGCTCGCGCATCGGCGTGCCGCTTTCGCGATCCGCGAGACCCGCGGCGCGCCGGTAGACGATGTCTCCATCCTGCGCGATCAGCACGACCGCGCCGACGATACGCTGCTCGGCCAGCGCGCGGCCGATCGCGGCATCGACCGCGGGCTTGGATTTCACGGCTGCATCCGTCATCTGTTCTTGAACGCCGGCATCACGTCCTTGGCGAACCAGCGCAGTTGTTCCTTGAATTCCTTCGGGCCGATGCCTTCGGCCCAGTGGATCATGAAGTGCTCCAGCCCGGGATACTTTGCCTCGATCGACTTGATGCCGTTGATGACATGGTTCGGCGGGCCGCAGAACCAGGCCTTCTGCTTCACGCCTTCCGCCAGCGTCGGGATTGTAGCCGGTGCGCCCGGCGAGCCCCAGGTGCGGCCCTGTTCGTCCGCATAGCGCACGAAGCCGAACGGCGCGAACCATTTGTAGCGCTCGTCATGCGCAGGCTCGACGCGCCGCATCGCCTCAGCCTCTGAGTCTGCGAGATAAAGCCCCGCTCCCCAGATGACGTCTTCGCCGAGCTTCTTCGGCCGGCCGTGCTTGTGGCACGCCTCGTGGTAGGCGCGGATCACATCGTCGAGGATCTTCTCGCCGTTGAGCGTCACCATCGCCTTGAGGCCGTTCTTCGCCATCATCTCGATGGTCTTGCCGCTCGCGATCGGCATCCAGATTTCCACCGGCAGATTCTTCGGGCGCGGCACCACGGTGATGTCCTCAACCGTGTAGCCGCGATACGGCACCGGCGGCGGCGCCTCGTAGAACTTGCCTTTGTGGTGGAAGGCATCCTCGTTGAAGCATTTGAGCAGCAGTTCGAGCCCTTCTTCGAAGAGTTCGCGATTGGCGTTGGCGTCGAGCAGTGGCGCGCCGAAGCTCTCCACCTCGCGGGTGTGGTAGCCGCGCCCCACGCCCATCACGATGCGTCCGTCGGTGACGGCGTCGGCCATCGCGTAGTCCTCGGCCAGGCGAATCGGGTGCCACATCGGCAGCACGTTGAAGCCACAGCCGAACTTCAGCCGCTTGGTCTGCGTCGCGAGCCACAAGCCCAGTTGGATCAGGTTCGGGAAAACCTCGTAGCCCTCGCGCTGGAAGTGATGCTCCGCGGTCCACAGCACGTCGAAGCCAAGCTCGTCCATGGTCTGTGCCACGTCGCGCGCCGTGAAGAACGCCTCGCGCAGCCGCTCGTCCGAATAGCGCCGGTCGTTCGCCGGTGTGCCGTTGAGCCCGACATTGTCGAGCTCGATCTGGCCGACATAGAGCACGTGAAATTTGTTGATCATCGTTTCCGCCCGTATTTTCTTAGCCCCAGCTTGCTTCAAAACGCGGCGCATGGCTACAAGCGGCGCTTCTCATCTCCCATTCCGGATTTCATGCCCGATTTCACGCCCCATCAGGACGCGGCCCTTCAGGCGGTCGCCGGCTGGCTCAAGGACAAGCCCGGCGAACGCGGCACGCCGCCGCTGTTCCGCCTGTTCGGCTATGCGGGCACCGGCAAGACCACGCTCGCGCGCCACCTGGCGGCGCATATCGACGGCGAGGTGAAGTTCGCGGCGTTCACCGGCAAGGCCGCGCTGGTGATGCGCGCCAAGGGCTGCCATGGCGCCTCCACCATCCACAGTCTCATTTACCGCACGCGCGAGAGCGGCGAGGAGACGCCGACCTTCGAGCTGTGGGACGACGCCCCGGTCTCGAAAGCCGCCCTGATCGTGATCGACGAGTGCTCGATGGTCGATGCGGAGCTGGGGCGCGACCTGATGTCGTTCGGGGTTCCGGTGCTGGTGCTCGGCGACCCGGCGCAGCTTCCGCCGATCGCGGGCGGCGGCTTCTTCACCGAGGCCGAGCCGGACGCGATGCTGACCGAGGTACACCGCCAGGCGCAGGACGACCCGATCGTGCGGCTCTCGATGCAGGTGCGCGAGGGGCAACGCCTCGTGCCCGGCGACTATGGCAGGACCAGCGTCGTCACCAAGGATGCGTTCGACCCGCAGCGCGCGCTGGAGACCGACCAGATTCTGGTTGGCCGGAACAATACCCGGCGTGCCTACAATGGGCGCATTCGCGAGCGCAAAGGCTTCGACGATCCGCTGCCGCTCGCGGGCGACAAGCTCGTGTGCCTGAGAAATAATCGGCGGAAGGGCTTGTTCAACGGCGGGCTGTGGAATGTCGCCGAGCGGCCGACGACGCGGCGGCAGATTTTGCGACTGCGGCTGATGCCCGATGAAGGCTATGCGGGAAAAGGCATCAAGGTTTCGGTGCGCCCCGAATGCTTCACCGGCAAGATCGAGCAGCTCGACTGGCAACTGCGCAAGAAGCAGGACGAGTTCGACTACGGCTATGTGCTGACCGTGCACAAGGCGCAAGGCTCGCAGTGGGACGACGTGGTGCTGTTCGACGAGTCCTTTGCGTTTCCCGACAGCCGCGAGCGCTGGCTCTACACCGGCATCACGCGCGCCGCGAAGCGGCTGACGGTGGTGGTTTAGCGCCGCAGCCGCGGCTTGCCGTCCTCCACGGGAAAGAAGAAGGACTCCGGCGTGGTCGCGCTCTTGCGGATCGAGGCGCCGACAGGCGAGGGGGTTGGCGCGAGCGCAGGCGCTGCGCTCTGAATCTTGGAGAACTCGCTGCCCGCAATCATGTCGAGATCGCCGAATTCGTCGTCGCCGCTGCCCGAAGGCCGCGCGCGCGTCTGGTTGCTCATGGTGGCGCCGCGCCAGCGCTCCACAACCGATACCAGGAACCCGACATCGACCCCCCGCGCCGAATCCATATTGGCGCGCGTGATCGCCTGGCTGTGCGGAATGTGCGCCGTGTCGAGCTGCTTGAAGCGCAGCCGCGTCGGCAGCGCCACGCCCTCACCGAAGGCGAACACCTCGCGCGTACCCAATGACGGAACGAAGCCGATCAGCGAGCCGGCGGCGTCCGACACCGCCGAGCGCACGATCGCCTGGTCGCGGTCGTTGGCCATGCGCATCGCGAACAGCGTCGAGCATTGCGAGATGATGGTGGCGTCAAGCTCGGCCGGGCGCTGCGTGATCAGCCCGAGGAACACGCCGTATTTGCGGCCCTCCTTGGCGATGCGCGAGACGGCCTTGCGGGTCGGTCCGAAACCGACGGTGCGGTCGGACGGCGCGTAGCGGTGCGCCTCCTCGCAGACGCAGAGCAGCGGAAACGCGCCGTCGCTCCACAGCCCGAACTCGAACGCCATGCGCAACAGCACCGACACCACCGAGTCCACCACCTCGGCCGGGAAGCCGGCGAGCTGCATGATGGTCATCGGCATGCCGTTCGGCGGCAGGCGGAACAGCGTGGCGAGCGTTTCCACCATGGTATCGCCGCCGACATTGGCGTTGTCGAACATGAAGCCGTAGCGCGGATCGTTGCGCGCGGTCTCGATGCGCGTGATCAGCCGGTGATACTTCGCCCACATCGCGCGGTTTTCGAGCTTGCCCATGCGCTCGTCGATCAGGCGGACCAGATCCTCGAGCCGGTAGGGCACCGGCGTGTCGACGGTGACGCCGGAGGATTTCGGATCGTTGCGCACGAGGCGGCGCGGGTTCGTGCCGCTGGTCGGCTGGAACATCACCTTGGCGATCGGGATCACCTCGGAGAGGATCTCGACCTCCTCGTCCACGCCGGGCCGGCCGCGGAAGAACACGTCGACGATTTCCTCGAAGTTGAACAGCCAGAACGGCAGCTTGAGGTTCTTCGGCGACATCGTCTGCGCGCGGTCGTCGAAGCAGTGGCCGTATTCGTTGTGCGGGTCGATCAGGAACACGCGCAGGTCGGGGCGCGCGTCGAGGATCTGGCGCACCAGGACCGCGACGCCGCTCGACTTGCCGACGCCGGTTGTGCCGAAAACCGCGAAGTGCTTGCGCACCATGTCGTCGACGTTGATGTAGGCGTGGATCGACTGGTCCTGCTGCAAGGTGCCGATGTCGATCGTGCCCGGGCCGGACATGTCGAAGATCAGCTTCAGCTCGCGCTGCGTGATGACGCTCACGGCGTCGCCGATCATCGGATATTCGGTGACGCCGCGCTGGAAGAACGGCTCGCCGGTGTCGCTGCCCTTGATCTCGCCGAGCATGTCGAGCGCGCCGATCGCGAAGTCCTCGCGCGCAAGCCCAGCCCCGCTCTTCGGCTCGACCGCGATCTTGGTGATGACGCCGATGACCAGCGCGCCCTCGCCGCGGATACCGAGGAACTTGCCGACGGTCGCGCGCATCTCGTCCGCGCCGCTGACCGGAAAGCGCACCTGCGCCTGGCTGCCGGTGACCGAAAGCACGCGCCCGAAGGCCTCGACCGGCCGAATGTCCGTTTCGCTGTTCACGCCTGACCCCGCAATCTGCCCAGTTTGATCAGGGCAATTGGCGTGGAGGTAACAAAACCGCGCCACCATCCGGTTAATCGGGAGCTGCGGAGTTTCGGAAAGTTGGCGCGGGAGGGGCGGTAACGCGTTGCTGTTGCGGATGTGGTTAAGGAACAGCA
>JAXDOA010000341.1:0-9171 GCA_034669125.1 Hyphomicrobiales bacterium | reverse complement strand
GCGCACGCGCCGGTTCAACTCGCTGTCGTGATAGAACGCGTATTCGCGGATCGAGATCTTCTCGGCTTCCGCGCCGTTGATGTAGGTGACCATCGCCTGCAGGATCGGGTTCCAGCGCCCGCCGGGTTCGAGGCAATCCGACATCGGCCGGTCGCTGTCCTGCGCGGCCGCCGCATCGATGCGGGCATAGAAGCGCTCCCATGTGGCGCGGTATTCGGTCTGTTCGGCGGCGGAGAAGTTCACCGTCAGCGCCGGGCGCGACCACGGCGGCGGGGAATCGTCGACCGCGAAGCCGAGCTTCGGCGCAAGCGCGGCCCACTCGTTCTCGTCGGCCGAATGCAACCAACCGCAGCCGAGATCGAGCGCGTGCCCGCCCGCGTGGTAAGTCCAGGCACGCCCGCCGACACGATCGCGCGCCTCCATGAGCACGGTCGCGATGCGCTGGTCGTGCAGCCGCCGCGCAGCCGCAACGCCAGCCGCGCCCGCTCCGATCACAACAATGCCGGTTTCATGCATCAATCAGGTCCTGCCGCGACACATGCGCATTTGCCCCGCGGGCATCAAGGCCGGCGAACCAACTAAATGCCCACATTCCTGCTGTGATTACAGGCCTTTCTGCGATAAGATCGGCGCGTGGACGGGGCGCGGGGCACTGCATAGATACGCGCCATGACGGACGCTGCAGCGAACAGGCGGAACGGCGAGCCCGGCGCCGCGCAGGTGCGTGCGCAGGTCGAGCGCATGACCAAGAGTCATGTGTTCGCCAACTCGCCGCAGCTTTCGGCGTTTCTCCTGTTCATCGTCGAGGCTGCGTTGCGCGGCCAAGGCGAACGGCTGAAGGGCTACACCATCGGCGTTGAAGTGCTGCGCCGCGACGTGACCTTCGATCCGCAGATTGATCCGATCGTGCGGGTGGAGGGGACGCGGCTGCGCCGTGCGATCGAACGTTATTACGCGGGGCCGGGCGCAGAGGACGCGGTGCTGATCGCGCTGCCGCGCGGCGGCTATGTGCCGCGCATTTCCTGGCGGCCGCATGGCCCGGGCGCGGCGCCCGTCGTCGTTTCCGAGACGGCTGAACCCAGCGCCCTTTCGCCCGGCAACGGATTGCCGACGTTGCGTGTTGCGCCGTTCGTCGTCATCGGGACGGCGGGCCGGCTGGTCATCGACGGCGATGCGCTCGGCAGCAAGCTGTGCGAAGCGTTCGCGCTGTTCGACATGATCAATGTCATCGGCGCCGCACCGGCCGCGCACGGGCGCTACGACTATCGGCTGGACGGGACGCTGGAATATCGCGACGACACCGTCTGCCTCAGGTTCAGGCTGGTGGACAAGACCGATGAAACCGTCATCTGGTCGCGCGGCTTCGAACATCAGGCTGGCGAAAATCCCGCCGAGATCGAGCGCCAGCTCATCCGCGATCTTTCGACGTCGATCGTGCAACGGTTCGGGATCATCTGGTCGCACGAGCGCGCCCGGCAATTCGCCGCCAATGCCGGCGACCCGCGCTACCGCGCGCTGATCCAGGCCGGCGAGGCATTTCGGTCGTTCGATCTTGTGGCGTATGCGCGCGCCCGGACCGAGCTGGAGCGGCTCATCGCGATCGATCCGGGGTTCGCGGCCGGGTTCACTTATCTCGGGCTCGTCTATGCGACCGAATACGTGCACGGATTGGGCGGGCCGCCGAACGACATTTCGGCACTCGATCGCGCGCTGAAATTTGCGCGCCGCGGCGTCGAGCTCAAGCCGCACAGCGCATTTGCTCATCACATCCTGTTCGTCATTCTGTTCTTCCGCGGCGAGACGGAAGCCGCCTGCGCGACGGCCGAGAAAGCGATCGCGCTCAATCCGAATGACATTGTCATCCTGGCCGACTATGGCGGCCGGCTGATCTTCGCCGGACAAGTCGACAAGGGCATGGAAATCCTGAACCGGACGGTCGCGTTCGGCGCGATTCTGCCGGTATGGGCGCATTTCTACCTGTTTCTCGGGCACTACCTGAGGGAAGAGCTACCCGAGGCGCGCTTTCATGCGAGTCAAATGACCAGCGACACCTACTTCTACGGGACGTTTGCCCGCGCGCTGATGGCGCAGCGCGACGGTGACGCTGCGGAAGCGCAACGGATCATACGGACAATCCTGTCCGAGCGGCCGCAGTGGACGAATCCCCGGCGCGAGATCGGCAAATTGATCATCGATCCGGCGATCGCAGACCGTTTGGCGCGCGATTTCGCAGTCGCTCTGCCGCAAGGTTAGCGAAATAGGCAAAATGCCGGCGAAATCCCGTTTGCGCGACTAAGCGCAACGCGTGCAGATTACTGTAAATTGCTCCCGCAGCGCCGCTGCGTCCGTGCACATGGCCGGCAACGCCGCTGCGGCAATCACCCCCATTTCGACGAGGCCATCCGGTGCATTCGTGCAATCCCCCCGATTCGCTTTCCGACCAGGATGTCTTCTGGGTCAGCTCTGCGCCGAACGACGATCTGGCGAATGGCGCTGCCGCCGGCCAAAGCGAATTCACCATCACCGAGTTGGCGCAGGAATTTGGGCTGACGCATCGCGCGCTGCGCTTTTACGACAGCCGCGGGCTGCTTTCCCCGCAGCGCGACGGACGCCGGCGTGTCTTCAGCCGCGCCGACCGCGACCGGCTGGCGCTGATCGTCAAGGGCAAGAAGCTCGGCTTCACGCTCTCCGAGATCAGCCAGATGATCGAGGCGCAATCCGGACGCGCGAGCGCGCACACGCTCAAGCTCACGGCCGAAAAATGTCTCCAGCAGATCGCATTCTTCGAGCGCCAGATGAGCGAGGCCGGCGAAGCGCTGGCGGAGCTGCGCCGGATTCATCTGTCGCTGTGTAAATAGGGCGACCAAGCGCGATGAGCCCGACGGCAGCGCGGCGTAGTTCGAGCGTTCAGAATCCTTCCAGAACGATCTTGCCGCGCGTACGCCCGCTTTCGATCATGGCGTGCGCACGGCGCAGGTTCGCGGCGTTGATGACCCCAAGGTTGTCCTGAACGGTCGTGCGGATCGTGCCGTCGTCCACCATGCGGGCGACCTCGCTGAGCAGCCTGTGCTGCTCTTGCATGTCCGGCGTCTGGAACGTCGAGCGCGTGAACATCGCCTCCCAGTGGACCGAGGCGCTCTTGCCCTTGAACTTGGACGTGTCGAGCGGCTTCGGGTCGTCGATCAGGCCGAACTTGCCCTGCGGCGCGATCACATCCACGATCGTATCGAAGTGCTGGTCGGTTTGCGTGACCCCGAAGATGTAGTCGACGAAGCGGTGTCCGCGCTCCTTAAGCTGCTCCGCCATCGGCTTTGAATGATCGATGACGTGGTGCGCGCCCAGTTCCTTGCACCAGCTTTGCGTCTCCGGCCGCGACGCGGTGGCGATCACGGTGAGTTTGGTCAGTGTGCGGGCAAGCTGGATTGCGATCGAGCCGACGCCGCCGGCTCCGCCGACGATCAGCAGCGATTTGCCTTCACCGCCGCCACGGGCGACGGCGAAGCGGTCGAACAGCATTTCCCACGCGGTGATCGAGGTGAGCGGGAGGGCGGCCGCGGCCGCGAAGCCGAGCGACTTCGGCTTCCTGCCCACGATGCGCTCGTCGACCAGATGAAATTCGCTGTTGGTGCCGGGGCGGATGATCGAGCCCGCATACCAGACCTCGTCGCCCGGCTTGAACAGCGTGGCCTCCGGCCCGGCAGCCGCCACAACGCCCGTCGCGTCATAGCCGAGGATCTTCGGCCGCTCGCCATCCTTCGGCGCGGCGCGCTTGCGCACCTTGGTGTCGACCGGATTGACCGAGATCGCCTTCACCTGCACCAGCAGGTCGCGGCCTTGCGGCGCCGGCTTCTCGATGTCGAGATCGATCAGGGATTCGGCCTGATCGATGGGCAGGGACTTCCTGTAGCCGACGGCGCGCATCGTTCTTTTCCCCGTGTTCTGCTTCACTGTTGCGGGTAGGATTTGGCGGGAATTCACGGCCCGCGCAAGCCGTGGCCAAGGAGGGGCGGATGGGGATGCTGGACGGCAAGACCGCGATCGTAACCGGCGGCGCACGCGGTATCGGGCTCGCGATCGCCAAGCGCTACATCGCGGAGGGCGCGCGCGTCGTCATCGGCGACATCGACGAGAGCGCCGGCAAGGCCGCGGTCGCGGCGCTCGGGAACGCGGCGCGCTTCGTGCGCACCGACGTGGGCGCTGCGGGCGATGCGCGCAACGTGGTGGCCGAAGCCTGCGGCTTCTCGGGCGATCTCGACATCCTGGTGAACAATGCCGGCATCATCCACACGGCGGATTTTCTCGATGTCGCGGAAGCCGACTTCGACCGCGTGCTGCGCGTCAATCTCAAGGGCATGTTCCTGATCGGGCAGGTGGCGGCCAAGCAGATGGTCGCGCAGGTGAAGGCCGGCAAACCGCCCGGCGCCATCGTCAACATGAGCTCGATCAACGCGCGCGTCGCGATCCCGAACCAGGTGCCGTATTGCGTGTCGAAGGGCGGCGTCGACCAGCTCACCAAGGTGATGGCGCTGTCGCTGAGCCCCTACGGCATCCGCGTCAACGCGATCGGACCGGGCTCGATCATGACCGACATCCTGAGGGGCGTTGCCACCGACCAGGCGGCGAAGAACCGTCTGCTCTCGCGCACGCCGCTCGGCCGCATCGCCGACCCCGACGAGATCGCCTCGGTGGCGGCGTTCCTCGCCTCGAAGGATGCGAGCTATCTGACCGGCGAAACCATCTATGTCGACGGCGGGCGGCTGGCGCTCAATTACACGGTGCCGGTGCCGGAGCAGTAGCCTTGCGAGTGTCGCCAGCAGGCCGGAAGACGGTTAATCGTTTGTAACGAACCTCTTTGGAACGGTTGACGATTTTCTCATAAATTGAGCCGATAGGTGCCGCCCATGACGTACCGGTTTCGGCTGCGCGGCAAGAACCTCCGGCATTCCTGGGAAAAGGATTGCCCGCCGGCAGGCGCGATGGCGCACGCCAATCTCGTCGCGCGCGAGTGCGCCAAGGATGCCCTCTACGAGGGGACGGCGATCCGCGTCATGGACGATGACGGAAACGAAGTCGCGATCGTGCCGGTGCCGAAGCGGACCTGACGGGACGTCGTCAGCTCAGGCGCTTACTCGCCCTTGTCGTCCTGCTTGCCGAGCTGCTTCAGCTTCGCGAACACCGCGTCGACGTTGAGTTCGTCGGCGGGCTTCTTGGCGGCCTGCTGCTCGGCTTCCTTGGCTTCCGCCGCCGCGGTGGTGACAGCCGCGGGGAGCAAGGTCGCGCCGCGATTTTCCACCACGGGCTTCTCCTTGGCGGCGCGCTGCACCTCGAAATCGAGATCGATCTGCGAGCAGAGGCCGAGCGTCACCGGATCGAGGGGCTGGAGCGCCTGCGCGTTCCAGTGGGTGCGGTCGCGAATGCCGGCGATGGTCGACTTGGTGGTGCCGACGAGGCGCATGATCGCCGCGTCCTTCAGCTCGGGATGATTGCGCACCAGCCACAGGATCGCGTTCGGCCGGTCCTGCCGGCGCGACACCGGCGTGTAACGCGGGCCCTTCTTTTTCTTCTGCTCGGGCAGGCGCACCTTCGGGTCGGACATTTGCAGGACGATGCTGTGATCGGCCTCGGCGTTGGTGATCTGCTCGCGCGTCAACTGCCCGGTCAGCACCGGGTCGAGCCCCTTGATGCCCTGCGCGGCGTCGCCGTCGGCGATAGCCTTCACTTCGAGCACGTGCAGCTTGCAGAAATCGGCGATCTGTTCGAACGACAATGCGGTGTTCTCGACGAGCCAGACGGCGGTCGCCTTCGGCATCAGCGGAATCGCCATGGCAAATCTCCTCTGCGCTCCGCCCGCCCTCCGGGCGAAGCCTGTTTGTCATCGTGGATGACGGGAATGGCCGGAATATAGGCATCCGGCCCAGTGCTGTCTATTGATTCGACTGCTTGACAGAGCCGGGCCGGGCGGCCCAATTCGCGCGGAACCGGCGGATTTCATTCGGGAATCGCCCGAAAGGTCGTGGGATGGCCGTCTATACCGACGTTTCGGCGGAAGATCTGGCCGATTTCCTCGCCGACTATGACCTCGGCGCGCTGTTGTCCTACAAGGGCATCGCGGAAGGCGTGGAGAATTCCAACTTCCTGGTCCACACCACGCGCGGCTATTGCTTCCTCACGCTCTATGAAAAGCGCGTCGCGCCCGAGGACCTGCCGTTTTTTCTGGGATTGATGGAGCATCTGGCGGCGCGCGGGCTTAACTGCCCGCAGCCGGTGAAAAACCGCGCCGGTGCCGTGATCGGCTGGATCGCCGGCCGCCCGGCCGCGATCGTGACCTTTCTCGACGGCATGTCGACGCGCCGCCCGAGCGTGGCGCACTGTGCGGCGGTCGGCGCGGCGCTCGCCAAGCTGCATCTTGCGGGCGCGGATTTCCCGATGCGGCGGCGCAACGCGCTCTCGGTCGAGGGCTGGCGTCCGCTCTATGTGGCCGCAGCCGCCGGCGCCGACAGCGTGCAGCCGGGCTTGCGCGAGACGATCGAGCGTGAGGTGACCATGCTGGAAGGCGCGTGGCCGTCCGGGCTGCCGGACGGCGTGATTCATGCGGACCTGTTTCCCGACAATGTGTTCTTTCTTGCCGATCAATTGTCCGGGCTGATCGACTTTTACTTCGCCTGCACCGATACGCTCGCCTACGACGTCGCGATCTGCCTCAACGCGTGGTGTTTCGAGCCGGATCATTCCTACAACGTCACCAAGGGCCGTGCGCTGCTGCAGGGTTATGCGTCGGTGCGCCCGTTGTCGGCCGAAGAGCGCGCGTGCCTCCCGCTGTTCGCGCGCGGCGCAGCATTGCGCTTCCTTCTCACGCGGCTCGTCGACTGGCTCAACGTGCCGCCCGGCGCACTGGTGCGCCCGAAGGACCCGCTCGAATATTTCAGAAAACTGCGCTTCCACCAGGCGGTCGGCAGCGTGCGCGATTACGGGATCGACGTATGAGCGGGAAGGAAGCGCACAACGTCGTCATCTACACCGATGGCGGCTGTGCGCCCACCAATCCCGGACCAGGCGGCTGGGCGGCGATCCTGATCAAGAGCGAGCACCAGAAGGAGCTGAAGGGTGCAGAGCCTTACACGACCAACAATCGGATGGAGTTGATGGCGGCGATCTCGGGACTCGAGGCGCTGACAAAAGCCTGTGTCGTCGATATCCACACTGACAGCCAATATGTGCGCGACGGCATCACGAAATACATCAACAATTGGAAACGTAACGGCTGGCGCACCGCCGCGAAGGAGCCGGTGAAGAATCAGGACCTATGGCAGCGGCTGGAGGCCGCGCGCGACCGGCACACGGTGCGCTGGCACTGGATCAAAGGCCATTCGGGCGATCAGTTCTACGTTCGCGCCGACGAACTGGTGCGCGAAGCCAGAGATGCGTTGAAGGACGCAAAGTAGCGGTCGTCCTCGATCCGCCCGCGGGACAGTCCGGCCGTTGAAGACGCGTACGTTCGGGCGGGCTTGGGTGCTTGCCGCTGAGCGACTTGCAGATCAAGCTGCGGATCGTCGACGCTCGCAACGACGACGAGCCGTTTCACCTTGCCGCTTTTGTACGCCTGCAGAAACGCCTCGTAATCCTTGAACGACACGCATCCGTTGGAATCGCCGTTCGGGCCGAGCAGGTAGCTGTGCGTGAGCAGCCCGGCGCGCCCGAAAATCGCCTCCGCGCCGCCGACCGGGTGCATGCGCAGCGCCTCCACGCCGTGGAACAGCGCCTCGCGCGGCGCGAGATCGTAGGCATGGGGCGGCGTTGCACCATGCATCTTCACATGCACGTGGCGCGGGTCGTCCATCTTGGGTCCAAGCCCCGAATGCGCCTCCAGCTTGGTGCCGTCGGGGAGGTAAACGGTGCGCGCGCTGATGTCGTAGATGGCGGTCACGCCATCGTTGCCCGGCAGCTTGCCGGATGACACGCTGCGGCCGTCATTCGACACGCCGCCGTCGGCCGGCGCGTAGGCGAGCGCGATCCCGGTTTCGGTGCGTTTGCCGAACAGTTTCTGGAACGGATCGTCGGGCAGAGCCTTCGCCAGCGCCAGCGAGGCCGAGCCAAGACCCGCGGGACGCGGTGTCGGCAACGGGATGCTCTGGACCACGTGAACTGTTTGCGTTGCCGCCTGTATCGCCTGCTTCACCGGCGCGCCGCGCGAGAACGAGGTCGGCGGCAGGCCGAAGGAGCGGGCCGGATCGATCAGCGTGATGTCGAAGACCGGAGCGATCAGCAGGCCGCGCTTCCGGGCTACAGTCGATGGCGCGTCCACGGCCGGCCTTGCGGCCAGCACGGTGATCGTTGGCGTCGGCGCGACGTCGACGGGGTGAACTTCAAACAGGTTGACGTAAAGCGTCCAGCCGCAGGCCAGAATGACCGCCGCGAACGCGGTGCCGCCGAGGAAATGTTGAGAGCCTGATATCCTGGGTTGATCGGCGCGCGCAGTGAGCCCGCCATCCTCGACGCCGTCCGCCATCACTCACCCGCACGCAACAAACACAACACACGCAACGTGGAACTTCACGCACATGAAGCTCGCACGCCTGCCGGGCGCCATTAGGTCGAATTTTAGTTAAATGCCGATTAAGCCCGCGGCCGAATTGGGGCGGGCACCAGTGGCGTCACCCGCCTTGGCAGGTGACGCCAGGGGAGGGGCCTCACATCCCCTTGAGCAGATTCTCCGCGCCGGAAATGTCGGCCTTGCCGGGCGCGTCCTCGATGTTGAGGGTCTTCACCACGCCGTCGTCGACCAGCATGGCGTAGCGCTGAGAGCGCGTGCCCAAGCCCCGTTCGCCGAGATCAATCGAGAGGCCGAGCGCGCTGGCGAACTTCGCGCTGCCGTCGGCGAGGAATTCGATTTTTCCTTCGGCGCCACTCGCTTTTTTCCAGGCATTCATCACGAACACGTCGTTGACGCCCGTCACCGCGATGGTGTCGATGCCCTTGGCCTTGATCTTGTCGGCATTGGTGACGAAGCCCGGCAGATGGTTCTTATCGCAGGTCGGCGTGAACGCGCCGGGCACCGCGAACAGCGCCACTTTCTTGCCCTTGAAATATTCGCCGCTGGTCGTGGGCTGCGGGCCCTCGGCCGTGGCAATCGCCAAAGGCACGTCGGGCAAGCGTTCGCCGACTTGGATGGTC
>JAXDOA010000340.1:0-10136 GCA_034669125.1 Hyphomicrobiales bacterium | reverse complement strand
TTATTCCAACGTCACCATGTGGGCGCAGATGTGGGGCAACAACGACGCCGCGTGGGAGAAGGTGTCGCAACTGATCGCGAATACGCGCGTGCTCAACCGCTCGAGCCTCGTGTTTCAGGGCGTCGGCAATGGCGAATTCCCGCTCGGCATCTCGCTCGAATATGCGGGCTATCAATGGTCCTCGAACGGCGCGCCCGTGAAGGTGATCTATCCGGCCGACGGCACCGTCGCGCAGATGGAGGGCGTCGCGATCATCAAGGGCGGGCCGAACACCGAGAACGCCAGGCAGTTCGTCGATTACGTGTCGCGCAAGGATGTGCGCGAGGCGATCCTGAAGTTCGCGTTCCGCCGTCCCGCACGACAGGACCTCGATCTCTCGAAGCTTCCGGGCGCGATGCCGCAGCTTTCCGACGTGAAGCTTGTCGACTACGACGAGGATGCGTGGGTCGAGAAGCGCGCCGACACCGCGAAGAAGATTCAAGAGATCATCCAGCGCACGCGCTGACGTTCAAGGGGCTGGCGTGACCGCGATCACGATCGAAGGTGTCGCGCGCACGTTCGGGACCGTACGTGCGGTCGACGATGTGTCGATTGCGGTGCGCGACGGAGAGTTTTTCACCCTGCTCGGACCGTCCGGCTGCGGCAAGACCACGCTGCTGCGCATGGTCGCGGGATTTTGCGAACTCGACCAGGGGCGCATCCTGTTCGGCGAGCAGCGCATCGACACGTTGCCGCCGCACAAGCGCAACACCGGCATGGTGTTTCAGAACTATGCGGTGTTTCCCAATCTCACCGTTGGCGGCAATGTCGCCTACGGGCTGCGCGCCCGAAAAGTCGGCGCTGCGGAAATTCGCGAGCGCGTCGAGCGTGCGCTAAAGCTCGTGCAGCTCGACGGCTATGGCGAGCGCTGGCCGCATCAGCTCTCCGGCGGGCAGCTTCAACGCGTCGCGATCGCCCGCGCCATCGTGATCGAGCCGCATGTGCTCCTGCTCGACGAACCGCTCTCCAATCTGGATGCCAAGCTCCGCGTCGAGATGCGTGGCGAGATCCGCCGGCTGCAAAAGCTGCTCGGCATCACGGTGCTCTACGTGACACACGATCAGGAGGAGGCGCTCGCGATCTCCGACCGGATCGCCGTGATGCGCGCCGGCCGCGTCGAGCAGATCGCCAGCCCACGCGCGATCTACGAGCAGCCGGCGACGCCGTTTGTCGCAAGCTTCGTCGGCACCACGAACTTGCTGAACGGGCTCATTCGCAGCCGCGACGGCGGCACGGCCGAAATCGCGTTTGCCGGCACGACGATGCGGGGAAATGTGCGCGGCGATGTGGGCGAGGGCGTTGTGCTGTCGCTGCGGCCCGAGGCGCTGCGCCTGCTGGCTTTCGGTGAGGCCGCTCCCGCGGGTTGGGCGACACTGGCCGGCACGCTGGGTGAGATCGAGTATCTCGGTCCGGTGACACGCTTCACCGTGCAGCTCGGCGACGGCGCGCTCATCCATCTCATGGCGCTTGCGCCGCCTGCCGCACCAGGCGCCGTGACGCTCGCCTACGACCCGCAACGTGTCGTCGTCATGGGAGCGGGAACGTGAGGTTTCTTCGCCGTCACGCTTTTCCGCTCGCGATCGGCGCGGTCGCGGTTCTGTTTCTCGGCTTGTTCTTTCTGCTGCCGCTGATCAAGGTGTTCGGGGCGAGCATCCTCGATGCCTCCGGCAAGGGCTTCACACTCGAGAACTACACGAGCGTGCTGTCGAACCGCTTCTTCCTCAACGGCCTGACCAACAGCCTGGGGATCGCGGCGGCGGCCTCGATCTGCGCGGTCCTCGTCGGCGTTCCGTTTGCCTTCTGCCTCGCGCGCCTGCCGATCGGCGGCAAGCCGGCGCTGCTCGCGCTCGCCGCGCTGCCGCTCGTGCTGCCCTCGTTCGTCGGCGCCTACGCGCTGGTGCTGCTGTTCGGCCGCTCCGGTATCGTGACCGGCACGCTGCAGTCGCTCGGCATTCCGTTCGACTCGATCTACGGCGCCAAGGGCATCGTGGTCGTCTACACGCTCACGCTCTACCCTTTCGTGGTGCTGCCGGTGACCGCGGCGTTCAAATCGATCGATATCTCGGTCGAGGAGGCGGCGCAGAACCTTGGCGCCTCGCGCGCCCGCATGCTGCGCACCGTCACGCTGCCGCTCGTGCTGCCGTCGATCCTCGCCGGCGGGCTGCTGGTGTTCATCGAGGCATTGGAGAATTTCGGCGTGCCGTTCGTGCTCGCCGAGGATCGTCCGATCCTCTCAGTCGAGGCCTACAAGTTGTTCGTCGGCGAAACCACCGACAATCCGGCCTCGGCCGGCGTGCTCGGCGTGTTGCTGGTCGTTTGCACGATCGTCGCGCTTCTGATCCAGCGCGGCGTGCTGGCGCGGCGCCAATACGCGACCAACGCGCGCCGCTCGGCGCCGCTGATCCAGGTGAGCCCGACGCTCCGCCGCCTCGGCGCGGCCTATTGCTGGACCGTGGTCGGCGCGGCACTGGTGCCGTTCGTCGCCGTGGTGGTGATTTCGTTCATGCAGTACAGCGGGCCGGTGCTGCAAGGCGGCTTCTCGGCTGACAATTTCGCCCAGCTATTCCAGCGCTCCTACCGGCCGCTCACCAACACCCTGCTGCTGGCAACGCTCGCGGCCTGCGGTGCGACCCTGATCGGCGTGCCGATCGGCTACGTCATCGCGCGCCATCGCTCGCGGTTGTCCGCGCTGATCGATATCGTGGCGACCTCGCCGTTCGCGGTCGCCGGCACCGTGCTCGGCATCGGCCTGGTGATGGCCTATTCTGGCGGCTTCCTTATCCTGACCGGCACGTGGGTCATCATGGTGATCGCCTATATGGTGCGGAAGCTGCCGTTCTCGGTGCGCTCGGCCGGCGCGATTCTGCACCAGATCGATCCGAGCCTCGAGGAAGCCTCGATCAATCTCGGCGTGCCGCCCGCGTTGACGTTCTGGCGCATCACGGTGCCCTTGATGCTCGGCGGCATCGTCGGAGGCTTTGTCCTGACCTTTGTCACGGTCGCGTCGGAACTCTCTTCCACGGTGGTGCTCTATAGCGGGCCATGGACCACCATGACGGTCGCGATGTTCCAGGCGCTCGAAGGCACCAGCCCGGGCATTGCGGCGGCGGCTGCGACCGTGCTCATTGTGTTTACTGTGCTCCCCGTGGCGCTGGTCTATCGCCTGCTGCGGCGGCATGAATTGTCGATGCTATGAGGACATGATGATCGATCTGCGAAGCGATACTGTGACATTGCCGACCGAGGAGATGCGCGAGGCGATGCGCGCGGCCGAGCTCGGCGATGATTCCCGCGAAGGCGATCCGACGGTGCGGCGCCTCGAGGAAGCCGCCGCCCGGATCACCGGCAAGGAGGCCGCGCTGTTCGTCGCGAGCGGCACCATGTCCAACCTCGTAGCGCTGCTGGCGCATACCGGGCGCGGCGGCGAAGTGCTGCTCGACGGCGACTGCCACATCATGCGCAGCGAGATGGGCGGCATCGCCTCGCTCGCCGGGCTGTTCTATCGCCCGATCGTCTCGACGCGCGGCGCGCCGAACCTTGAGGATATCGGCGAGCGCCTGAGCGAGAAGCTCTCCGCCAACAAGCTCGCGACCGCGCTCGTCTGTGAGACCACGCACAACAGCGCCGGCGGTGCGGTCATTCCGCTCGACTACATGGCGCGGCTGCGCGCGCTGACGAGCGAGAAGAATGTGCCGGTTCACATCGATGGCGCGCGTATTTTCAATGCGGCGGTGGCGCTCGGCGTTCCGGCGGCCGAGATCGCCAAGCACGGCGACAGCATCGGTTTCTGCGTCAGCAAGGGTTTGAGTGCGCCGTTCGGCTCGGTGCTGTGCGGATCGTCCGGCTTCATCGAGAAGGCGCGCGCCTATCGCCGCATGGTTGGCGGCGGCCTGCGGCAGGCGGGCATCATGGCCGCCGCCGGCCTCGTGGCGCTCGAAGCGATGATCGACCGCCTCGCCGACGATCACCGCCGCGCCAGCCGCATCGCCGAGGGTGTGCACGCCATCGACCCGCACCTCACCGATCCGCGCCTCGTCGAGACCAACATCGTGATGGTTGAGGTCGGTCATAACGGCGGCGACGCCAAGCGCTGGATCGCCGCGCTGGAAAAAGCGGGCCTAAGGTCCGGCGGCTGGAGCCGCACATCGCTGCGGCTGGTGACACACCGCCACATCGACGACGCGGCGGTCGAGCAAACGATCGCGATCTTCCGCTCGGTTGCGGCGGCGTTCGCTCGCCCGCAAGAGAAAATACTGGAAAGAGCAGGTTGAGCGGGCGACGGCGGACTGGGGACCCGCTTAAATTGCATGACTGACCATACGAATATTTGGGAACCGCCACGAGTTCCACGCGTTCAGGCGGCGCAGAGCTGCCCCGCATCAAGCGGGAAGGTATTTATCCAGCCCTGCTAGGGAGAGAAATCATGAAGACCAGGCTCGCAACTCGCTCGCGTTCCGATCAGGCAACCCAGGACGATGGCAAGGTGCGTCTGGGAGATTTTGCGCCCGCGTTCGACACGTTCGACACGAAGGACAGTTCGCGCCAACCGATGGCGCAGACAAAACAGGTCGCGCGCGACGCCGCGACCGAAGACGGCGGCAAGGTACGCTTGGGGGATTTTGGGCCGGCATTCTAGGCTCGAATTATTACCGCGACTGCGGCACCTGCAGGCAAAAACGTCATGGGAAACGCCCCGCGTTTCCCATGACGCACGACAATCGCGAGCTTGAGGCCCGTCGTTGTGGAGCAACCCTGACGGAAGTGCAGCCATGCCGGAAATCGCTCCCCTCCTTGAATTCTTCCAGCTGGTGCCGAACGACCGGCCACCGCGAAAGGCGGATCGCGCGGTCGGCGGCACCATTCCTACCCGAGCCCTGCGCTACTGCGAGGCGATCACCAGCGCATCGGGATTCGGCTGGTACGTCTTCCTGCCGACGCGTGCGACAGCGACAGCGCGGCCGCGATAGCGTGCCTACCAGCTCATGGCCAGCGCATCTGACGGCCAGCGCATGGCGGTGGATCTATATGGTCGCGGACGCGTGTCGGTTTCCTCAGACCATCCGCTCTACTGCGGCAAGCCCCCGCTTGGCTGTCCGTTACTGCCACTCCAGGCGAGCATCCTGGATCATTTTTTGAATAGTCGGGCACTGCCCCGGATGCGTGATGATTTCGAATGTTTTTTGCCCCAGCATCCGCCCTGCCTCGCTGTCGGACGGGTAGTGCAGCCCGATAACTTCGCGGTTGCGCGCAACGCGCTGCGCCATCATTTGCAGCGGGGACCAGGGTGCCGGTGCCGTCATCGGTGACGGTATCGGCGGCGGGGGGACGCTTGCTGCGCTTGGCATAACCTTCTCCAGGAGCAGCGCCATCAGCATCGACTCAGTCGCGTGTCCGCTCGGAAATGCCGCGTGGCCCGGTGGGTTGATGGGCGGCATCAGCGCCGGCGAAACCTGTGACGGCCGCATGCGCTGGTAAATCCACTTGTAGTGCATCACCTGGAATTGTCCGATGCACCGCGCGACCTCGATGAGCGCCGTTGTCTTGGGGTGCGATTTGCCATTGAACATCAACAGGCCCTGCCAGTAGGCGAGGATGCTGTCCTTCTGCGCAAGCGTCTCGGTCATGACGCCGGGACGGTACTCGATGAGCTCAATCAGCTCCTTAATCTCGTCGAGGACTGCGGCCTGCGTGGTGGGTAGGATCGGATCGAGCACAGGGCGCAACCCGTCCCATTTTATGCTCCCGGGGCCAGTCGCCTGGACGAATTCGCCAAGCAGCGCGATCGCGCGGTTCTTGGCCGCCCAATAGCCGGGCGGAAATCCCATTGGCGGCGGCGGCAGCGCCACGATCGGCGGGACGTTCTGCCAAAGGGCCGCCACCGGCTCGGGTGGCCATTTGTTGCCGCGGAACCAGGTTTCGGAACCTTGTTTCTTCAGTGCCGGCGAGACGCCGATCGGGCGCGTTACCCCGCCGCCGACGACGACGACCCCTCCGGTGCTCATGTCCATGTCCATGTCCATGTCCATATCCATGTCCATGTCAGCCGATCCGATTCCACCGCTCATAAACCCCTCCCCTGTTGCGGCGCGCCCGAACTAATCGGGCAGGCCGGATTTCCTCAGATGCTCCATGAATTTTGCGCTGATTTCAGGTACCCGAAATGGCTGCAGGGCCCTCTCGAACGATGAGAGGCGAAAGTCAGGCTCCAGCTGCACCAAGGTCGCCGCTGCGGCGCGCGCTTCGTCGAGCCGATCGAGAGCAGCCAATGCCGCTACCAAATACCGAAGGTTTGCAGTGTACAAGGGGTTCTCACTGGCCGACAGTTTTCCCCACCGCACCGCTTCTTCATACGAACCATGGGCATAATGGGCCAGGTTTAGGGCGCTGTAGTAGGTAAAGAGACCTCGATCCAAGGGGGACAGCCGTAGCGCACGCTCGGCGTGTTTGATGGCCTGCTCGCCGCGCCCGAGATAGCTCAACGTCGGACTGGACAAGAACCAGGCAAAGGAATGATTTGGACATGCCGCGAGCGCCCGTTCAAAGTAGACGAGGGCGCTCTCGTAGTCGTGCAAAAGAAACGATTTCAGGTGCCCATAGACCGCAAGTGCGGTCGCGTTCTGCCCGTCCAGTTCAATGGCCTTGGCGGCAAGTTCGGCGGCCTTGGCGCGGTCTGCAACCGGATTGGCGGACCAGCCTTGGCCGACATAGATGTTATGCCAGCGCGCCGCCCAGGCGACTGGCATCGCGAATTCGGGGTCCTCATCCATCGCCTTCTGCAAATAGTCCCGGGCCTGCGTAAAAGTGTCTTTCTCAAGACCGTTGATGATATGCAGCGCGCGCAGCGTGCAGTCATAGGCGTTGAAATTCTCCGGCTTCTTTCTCATCGCGGCGCGCAATTCCGCAGCGCGCACGTTGGGTGCGATGCCGCCGACGATCTTCTCGACAATCCGATCCTGCACATCGAACAATTCACCCGGCGCGACTTCTGCCTTTTCGCCCCATAGCGTGGTGCCCGTGTTGGTGTCGGAAAGTTCCACGGATACCCTCACCATTCGCTCGGATCTGCGGAGGCTGCCGCTAAGGACGTAGCGGACCCCGAAGACCCGGCCGACCTCGCGCGGATCCGGCTGGCGCCCGCGATAAGCGAGAGTCGAGCCGCGCGAGATCACCATAAGTTCGCGCAATCCGGCCAAAGAGAGTGTGATGTCCTCCACACAACCATCACAAAAATAATCGTGGGCGGGGTCGCCGCCGATGTTCTGCAAGGGCAGGACCGCGATCGACGGCAATTTCGCCGCCCCGCGGGGGTGGGCCGGAACCGCGATTTCCTGGTTGGCGGGATCGAGCGCGTAGGCGCGCACCGGTTTCGGGAAATTCTTCAGTTCCAGAGCCCCGAGATCGCGGGCCTCGGTGCCGAGGCTACCCCGGACGAGATCATAGACAGCCTCTGAAAAGACAATACCGCCCACCGGGGAGTGCTCCTGCAACCGCGCAGCGAGATTCACGCCGTCCCCGAACACGTCGAACTCGGTCGTGATGATGTCCCCGACATGCACGGCGATCCGCAGCGCGATTGAAGGCATCGCATCGTTCGAACCCAGCGCCAGAACGGCCCGCTGTACGTCGCCGGCCCACTCCACGGCGTCGAACGCGCTCGGAAACTCGGCCAAAATCCCATCGCCGGTGGATTTTACGACCTTGCCGCGGTGCCGCTCGGTCTGCGGGCGGATGATGTTGTCGAGGATGGCCATCCAGCGCTGGTGGGTACGCGTTTCGTCGCGCGCCATCAGAATGGAGTAGCCGACGATATCGATGAAGGCGATGGCCGCCAGCCGGCGATCCATGCGCGGACCGCTGTCACCGTTGGAGGGGCTAGGTGGCATGAGGGATCATCAATTCGTGCTATTTGTCCAGACATGTTTGTCCATTATGGTAGTGCCCTGCAAGGTCTCGTTTGATGAGCCCCGCTACGGCTACGAAGGACGACTTTGCCCGCCACAGGGGAGCGACAGGCAATGACGCAGGACCCGATCAGGCATTTCGTCGTGCTGAAGCTGGGGAGGGAGCGCGAAACAATTATCAAGAACTACTTCGACGGTAATAGGGAGTGGATCACTAGCTACGTTGCCGAGAAGATCTATCGATCGGGTGCGAACCCGCCTTTTAGCACGGCGGCTTTGCCTTCGGCTGATGTGCGCCTGGACGACAAGCAGCCATTCCTCCCGCAGGACGTCGTGGTGGCGCTCAATGTCTTTGGCAACGACAAGCTCCGGCCCGAGGACGTGGTCAACGACATCATCAGGGCAGCAGGGGAAAAGGGGGAGATTTTTGCCGGCAGCAGTCCCGACATCGCATTCGCCGCAGCGGATCACTGGTGCATGAGCGCGAGCGACCCGATTTTTTCCGATCGAAGCGAAGCGGAGCGCCTTCTTGGCGTGGATTTCCTGCGAAACCAGAGCAGGACCACCGGGAAAGGCGTGAACGTCGTCGTTGTCGATCAAGGGCTCGACAAGCACATCTTGGGAGCAAGCTACGGAGGCGGATGGTCGGTCGGTGGCATTCAACCGGGGTCGCCGCCACCACATCCGGGATCGGTGGGGCGTTCCCACGGCATGATGATCGCCCACAATATCCTCAAGGTGGCGCCGGAAGCCTTGCTGTTCGATCTTCCCCTGGCGCCGCCAAGGATCTCCAATGTCCAGAGCTTCCTCAGCTTGGCGTGGGCCGCCTACGACATTGTCTTGGCGGACATTGCCAAGTGGAAGAGGACCGGCAAGTTTCCGGGGCCGTGGATCCTGGTGAATCCCTGGGGAATCTTTGATCGCAAATCGGAAATTCCGCTTGGCCACTACACCACGAATCCAGAAAATTGTTTCAACAAAAAGGTCTGCGACGCGGTCGCTGACGGTATCGACGTGGTGTTTGTGGCGGGCAATTGCGGCCAGTTCTGCCCGGACAACCGGTGCGGCGAAAGCGACATAGGTCCCGGCCGCAGCATCTGGGGCGCCAACTCGCTTGCTTGCGTCCTGACCGTTGGCGCCGTTCGGGCGGACTCCATATGGCTCGGGTATTCTGCGCAAGGTCCCGGCCAGCCACTGCTCGGGCCGGACAAACCGGACCTCTGCGCCGCAAGCCAGTTCTGCGAGGACGACGATGCGTTCAGCATCAACACCGGGACGTCGGCGGCCTGCGGCCTGACCGGCGGTATCGTCGCGGCCCTGCGCAGCCGCTGGGATTCGACAGCGGTTCCTCCTGGGGCCTTGAAGGATATCTTGAACCAGACGGCAAGAAAGCCGCCGGGGCTCGGAACGAACCATGAGCTGAAGCACAGGCTAGGCAACGGCGTCCTCGATGCGAAAGCCGCGTTCAAGGAATTGAAAAAACAATTCCCCTGAAAAGACGGTGTTGCCCGAGTAGTCAGCCGCGTTGTCGCGCGGAAGCGAGCGGCGGGGCGGAACGCCGACTGGGCGGCTCCCTCGGCGCAGTTTGTTGTTCGCTAACGTCCGACGATTTCGCAGCCGTCGCGCTCGGCGAAGCTTTCAGCGATCCAACAGGCCGGCTGGTTGATCAGCTCGCGCGGTTGTCCGGTGTTGATCGACCGGTCGAAGCGTCCCGCTGCGTCGCAAGTCAGAATCGCCGCGCAGAGGTGGAGAGTTGAGACAATTGCGTAGGCGGCGCGCGTTTGCATTGTGCTCACTCCTTCATGCGGGAATCTGTCGGAGCCTACTTAGGGTGAAGGCGGCCGACTGATGCCGGCCGCCTTCGGGGGGATCATGTGATCCGCCTTGTTACTGGCCGCCGCCGTCGGTCACCTTCGACGCGCGGTCGAAATATGAATTCTCAGCTTGGTGGCTCTGCGGGCCGGCGTTGACCTTCGAGGTCAGCGCGACCGAAGCCGTGGCGAGGATGAGGGCGGCGAACAGGGTCTTGGTGAACATGATGCGTCTCCGTTGGGGTGCTCGGGCGGGCCGTGGTGGCCGCTTGCAAGGATGACTATCGCTCACGACTCATGGATCGAGCGTGAGCTACCTCACCCGCGCAAATTAATTTGCGAAAAAATTTTCGTGCTGGCCGGTCGGGAAGGTTATCGCCGAAGC
>JAXDOA010000339.1:0-6129 GCA_034669125.1 Hyphomicrobiales bacterium | reverse complement strand
CAGTTCCATCACGGCTTCGCTGACCGAGAACTGCTTCAGCACCGTGGTGGATTCGGCGATGATGACCGGATTGAATTCGGTCTGCTCGTCATCGTTCTCGTGCGACGGCGCCTCGATCACATAGCTCGGCGCGTCGACCGAAGCGCCGTTGGCACGCGTGACGTGATGGTCCTTGAGCCGGCGCTTGTAGCGCCGCAGGCGCTTCTCGATCCTGATCGCCGCCTGATCGGCGCTCGCGTAGGCGTCGGCGGCATTCGCCCCGGTGTGCAGCGTGATGCCGGAATCGAGATGGATCGCGCAGTCGGTGCGAAACCCGAATCCCTCCTTCTCGACCGTCACATGGCCGGAATAACCGCCATCGAAATATTTGCTCAAAGCTTCGACGATGCGGGCGCTGACGCGCTCGCGTAACGCTTCACCGATGTCCAGGTTTTTTCCCGAGACGCGAAACGGCATGCTTGCCTCCGCTGTTCGTTCTCCGGACCCTTTACGAAGCTATGAACGGGCCAGCGCAGAGTCAACGCGGCAAATCGCATTTGGTCTCACGAGGCGGCCCCGGCCGGCGCGTACTTTTCGCGGCGGCGCTGCACCGAGGACGGTATCCGCATCGCTTCGCGATATTTTGCCACCGTCCGCCGCGCGATGTCGATGCCGGCCTCGCGCAGCCGGTCCACGATGGTATCGTCGGACAGAACCTCCTGCGCGCTCTCGGCATCGATCAGCTGCCGGATGCGGTGGCGCACGGCTTCGGCCGAATGCGCCTCGCCGCCGTCGGAGGCGTTGATCGAGGACGTGAAGAAATATTTCAGTTCGAAGATGCCGCGGCTGGTCGCCATGTACTTGTTGGCGGTGACGCGCGAGACCGTCGACTCGTGCATGCTGATCGCGTCCGCGACGGTTTTCAGATTGAGCGGGCGCAGAAACTGGACGCCGTGCGCGAAGAACGCATCCTGCTGGCGCACGATTTCGGTCGATACCTTGAGGATGGTCTTGGCGCGCTGATCGAGCGCGCGCATCAGCCAGGTCGCGGTTTGCAGGCAGTCAGCGAGGTACGATTTCTCTTCGCCGTTCTTCGCGGTCTTCGACACCGCAGCGTAATACGACTGATTGACCAGCACCTTCGGCAGAGTGTCGGAATTCAATTCCACCAGCCAGCCGCCATCCGCGGCCGTGCGCACGTACACGTCGGGTACGATCGGCTGCACCACCGAGGAGCCGAACGCGAGGCCGGGCTTGGGATTGAGCCGTCGCAGCTCCGCGATCATGTCGGTGAGGTCGGCATCGTCGACGCCGCAGACGCGGCGCAGCGCCGGCAGATCGCGCCGCGCCACCAGTTCGAGATGCGCCACAAGCGCCTGCATCGCAGGATCGAAACGATTCTGCTCCTTGAGCTGGATCGTCAGGCATTCGCTCAAATTACGCGCGCATACGCCGGGCGGATCGAAGGTTTGCAGAATGGAAATGACCGCTTCGATTTCAGACTGCGGTGCGCCCAATCGATCGGCAACCGCTTCAAGATCGCCGGTGAGATAGCCGGCCTCATCGACCAGATCGATCAGGTTGCGGCCGATCATGCGGCGGACCGGGTCCGCGATCGCAAGCACGAGCTGATCGCCCAGATGGTCCGCGAGCGTCGCTTCGGCCGACACGAAGGCTTCCAGATTGTAGTCGCCGTCCTCGCGGCCGCCGGAACCGACGCCGGCCCATTCCGAATGAGCGGCGGGCTCGGTCTGGGTGGGGCGCGGCGGCGCCTCGGCCGAGTCGGGAAAGACGTTCTCGATCCCGGTGTCGAACGAGTCCTCGATGGCCGCGGACCCGTTAACGTCGCCCTTGGCCCATTCGCCGTCTTGGCCATCCTGGGCCTCGCCGGAGCCTTCCGTGGCGCCCGCGGCAGCGCCGCCTTCGCCCGGCTGATTGGCCTCAGGGCCCTCGCTCGGGCGCTCCAGCAGGGGATTGCGCTCAAGCTCGCCCTCCACGTACGCCGTCAGATCGAGATTGGAGAGCTGCAGCAGCTTGATGGCCTGCATCAGCTGCGGCGTCATCACGAGCGCTTGGCTCTGCCGGAATTCGAGTCTTTGAGAAAGTGCCATGCTGCGGTGCAATATTGGTCCGGTTCTTGCTTTAACCGACTCTAGCGCCGCTGTACACCGGGGTCGAGCAATTCTTGCCCGCGGTGTTAACAACCCCCTGCCCGGCACGGGCCTACATCCGGAATTCCTCGCCCAAATACAACCGGCGGACTTCCGGGTCATTGATGATATCGTCGGCATTTCCCTCGCGCAGCACCTCTCCTGAATAGATGATGTAGGCGCGGTCGGTCAGGCCGAGCGTCTCGCGCACGTTGTGGTCGGTGATCAGCACGCCGATGTCGCGCTCGGTGAGGTGGCGCACCAGTTGCTGGATGTCGCCGACCGCGATCGGATCGATGCCGGCGAACGGCTCGTCGAGCAACATGTAGGCCGGGCGCGTCGCGAGCGCGCGCGCGATCTCGGTGCGGCGGCGCTCGCCGCCGGAGAGCGCGATCGAGGGCGTCTTGCGCAGCCGCGCGATGTTGAATTCCTCGAGCAGCCGGTCGAGCTCGTATTCGCGCTTCTTCTTGCTCGGCTCGACCACTTCGAGCACGGCGCGGATGTTGTCCTCGACGCTGAGCCCGCGGAAGATCGAGGCTTCCTGCGGCAGATAGCCGATGCCGAGGCGCGCGCGCTGATACATCGGCAAATGCGTGATGTCGTGGCCGTCGAACTGAATCCTGCCCTTGTCGGCCTTGATCAGCCCGGTGATCATGTAGAACACGGTGGTCTTGCCGGCCCCGTTCGGCCCGAGCAGCCCGACCGCCTCGCCGCGCCGCAGCGACAGGCTCACGCCCTTCACGACCTTGCGGCCGACGAAGCTCTTCTCAACGCCGTGGACCGTGAGCGAACCGGCCTCGCCGACGACCGCCGAGAACTCGCCGGCGCGTTGCGACTGGCCGAATACGCGCTCCAATGGGCGCGCTGCGGGGGCTTCCGTCCGCCGCTCGAACAGCGCGGCCGGCGAGGCCGGGGTGCCATTGACGCCATCCTCCGCCGCGGAGGGATCGCGCCGCAGGTCGGGCGGCGGGACCGACTTCCAGTCGAAATCGCGCTCCGCGCTGTACCCGATCGGCTGCGCCGAAACGCGCTTGCCTTTCCCGAGCGACATGCGCTCGGTCGTGGTGAAATTCATTTTCTCGGCACGGCCATTGGCCATCGGCTCGGCGACCGGACCGAGATCGATGCGCCAGAGCGATGACTGCGACCCAGGCGGTCGCGGCCGAACGCTCCGAAATGGCTTGAGAAAATCCAGCACGCCTTATCGAGGCTCCCGAAAAAGTCCGCAACCCTGATAGTTGCTGGCAGGACCGCTTGCAACGCCAGCAAGGTGCCGGCTCAGTTGATCCGCGTCGGTGCGCCGGGTGCGGATTTGGCGGCAGGCGGCGGCGCGACAGGCGCAGGCGCCGGTTTTGCGTCCTTCGCGGGGGTCGCCGCGGGCGGCGGCGCCGTACTCGGGTTGAACAGGCCCTCGACGCGCTTCGCCTTGTCGGACTCGACCCGCGCGACCCCGGTGTCGAGATTGACCACCATGCGGTCGCCGCGCAGCACGTTGGTTCCTTGCGTGACCACCACGTTGCCGGTCAGGGTCACGTTGTTGGACTTGACGTCGAACACGCCATTGTCGCCCGTCGCGGTCTGGTCCTTCTGCGTCACCCGCACGTCGCCCTTGGCTTCGGCGCGCTTGATCTGCTGGCCGCTGCCGGTTCCGACGCCCTGCTTCTGGGCGGTGGCGGGCGCGCCCTGCTTCTGCGCCGTCGCAGGCGCACCCTTCTTCGATGCGGCGGGCGCTGCCGAGGGGTCCTCGTAGAAAATGACCAGTGTCTTGCACTGAAGGATCGTCTCGCCCTGGACGAGCTTGACGTTCCCCATGATGGTTGCTTGCCGCTGCTTGTCGCGCACCTCCAGGGCGTCCGATTCGTTCTTGACCGGCTGGTCGCGGTTAAGCTGGATGCCCTGCATCGCGCTTCCAGTCTGCGGCGCGGGTTGCGGCGCGGGCTGCGCGCCCGCCGCGACGCTGAGCGCAAGGCTCGCCAGAAGCACAAGGACGCGCAGGCTCATCGCGACGCTTCCTTCTTCTGGCCGTCGAGATCGAGAACGACGCCGCGTTCGAACCGGATCACCTCGCCGGAATCGGTGATCTCCATGCGGTTCGCCTTGAGCGTGCCGTTCGGCAGCGTGATATCCACCGGCTGCTCGGAGACGACATTGCCCTTTTTCATTTCCACCGCCGCCTCGCGCAGCAGCGCCTTGTAGCCCTGCTGCGAGGTGACCACGATCTGGTCGCGCAGGACGATCCTGTCGGCCTTGGTGTTGTAGGTGCCGGCGTTGGCGGTGATGTGGACCACGTCCTTGTCCTGCATCTCCATCTTGGCGCGCAGGTTCTGCAATTCGATGATGTCCGGCTTGGTGATGTCCTGCACGGCGGTTTCGGCGTTGAGCTCGTAGGCGCGCGAGTCGCGCGTGAAACCCGCGATGCGCGGCAGCTCCATGGTGATCTTGCTGCCCTGCACGGCGAGCTTGCCGGACACGCTGGGGAGTTTGTCGAATATCTGCATCGGTTTGAAATAGGTGAACAGCACCAGCACCGTCAGCCCGGCGACAACGCCGACCGGCAGCACGACGCGCACGATGCGCACGAGCACGCTGTGCCGCCCGGCCTTGCGCACCGCGCGATCGACATCGGTGCGGCGCGAGGCGGTCCAGCCATGCGTCTCGTTGATGGCGGTCGCGGTGATCGGTTGACCCATCGGCGGTTCGGATTTTAAGGAATCGGCCCCCACGCCGCTGACCTTACGGCGCCAAGGTACCAAAATCGCCTGCGAATGTGGCCCCGTGACGGCGGTAAATCGTTAACAGCGCTCAGGAATGGGCGAAAATGTCCTCGGCGGCCCAGCCGGCGAGGTCGAGCCGGGCGCGGGTGGGCAAAAATCCGAAGCAGGCGGCGGCAAGTTCCGTCCGGCCCTCGCGCGCCAGCATGGCGTCGAGCTTCTCCTTGATCGCATGGAGATTGAGCACATCGTCGGCCGCGTAGGCGACCTGCGCCTCGGTCAAGGTCTCGGCGCCCCAGTCGGACAGCTGCTGCTGCTTGGAGACGTCCTTGCCGAGCAGGTCCTTGGTGAGGTCTTTCAGGCCATGCTTGTCGGTGTAGGTGCGGCTGAGCTTCGAAGCGATCTTGGTGCAATAGAGCGGCTGCGGCATCACGCCGAGCCACTTGCTCAGCATGCCGATATCGAAGCGCGCGAAATGGAAGATCTTCAGCTTCGTGGCATCGCCGAGCAGCGCTTTGAGGTTCGGCGCGCGGCCGGCCTCGCGGCCGATCTGCACCACGTCGGCCGAGCCGTCGCCGGGCGAGAGCTGCACCACGCAGAGCCGGTCGCGCGCAGGCTCCAGCCCCATGGTCTCGGTATCGACCGCGACCGCGCCGGTGTAGCGCGTCAGGTCGGGCAGATCGCCGCGGTGCAGGCGGATGGTCATGGGGGCGTCGTAGCATCCGGGGAGAAGGGCTTCAATCGGGCGTGGGTTGGGCTTGACGCCTGGCTATAACAGGCCCCCGTCTAGACGCTCTGGAGCAGCGGCATCGGGAAGCATAGACTCTCGAAAGCTGACAGAGCCGATTGCTTCGTGTTAGAAGCTCGGGGGAAAGCAAAGGGGTGAAGCAGGTTCTAACTGGCCTCCTGATTTGATCGTTAGATATCAAAGAAAGTCGATCGAGGGCTTACGCAGGCGTGGCAGGAAATTCCAAGCGGGATGCTTACGCGTATAATTTCTTGGGGCTCTAACTGCGACGTGGATTTACCAGGCTGTGGCACTGCCAACTTATGCAGAAGGATAATGAGAACGATCAAACCGACTATCGCTCCCTCAATGATGGCTACGAGCTTCACATAGTCCGGTCCAGGTCCCGTCCTCCTAAGCGACTGGATAACGGCTGCTCCCAAGCCGACTGATCCTGTACCGAGAGCTGTGAAATAGCCATACGATCCGATGACCCACTGAGGAAGCCGCTCAAAAGCGGTCAGCCCTAGAAATTGCGTAGCGATCCAGAACACGAAAATCG
>JAXDOA010000338.1:0-2639 GCA_034669125.1 Hyphomicrobiales bacterium | reverse complement strand
CGTGTCGGCGACAAACTCGTAGCCCAGCCCGTCGGCGCGATTGAACTGCGTCTGGTTCGTCTGCGCAAATCCCCCGATCAGCGCCCGCACGCGGTTGGGATTCACGATCGAGAAAGCCGGATGCGCCATGAGCATCTTGACCCGGTCGAGCGTTGCCGGATCCGGGATCGTCGCCTGCAGGCCGAACCACTTGTCGATGATCAGCGGGTTGGCGGAGTAGCGCCGGTAGAAATCGTCCAGCGCGGCCTGCCGCTCAGGCACCGGGTGCAGCGACAGCGTCGCGAGCGCCGCCATGCGGTCGGTCATGTTGGTGGCCTGATGATACTGGCGTGCCGCCAGCGCGATCGCCGAGGCGCCGGCGGCGGCCAGAAGACCGAGGCAGGCATTCTTCAGCGCGCGCCGTCCGGCGCTCGCCGCGTGCGGGCTGTACGGACCGTCATCCTGCATGCGCCGGTAGGTTTCGCGCAGCGCGGCGCCGAGGCGCGTCCCGAGCGTGGCGCGCAAGCGCGAACGGACGGCGTAAATCGCGTCCGGATCGACGTCGCAGCCGATGTCGCGCGCGATGTCGGCTTCGCTCGGCAACGCAAGCACGAGTGCGGCAAAAGCCGGTTCCAGCGAAGCATCTGCCAGAACGGCCGCGAGTGCGGCGAGCAGGCCTTCGTCCTCACGCGGCTCGCGGCCGGCGCGGATCGCCGCCACAGTCTCGACCAGCAGGGTGCTCGCCAGCGATTGAATTGCCTGCCAGCGATTGAATGGATCGCTATCGTGCGCGGCGAGGAATTTGAGATCCTCCGCCGACGTGTTCGACGCCAGCTTGATTGGCGCCGAGAATCCGCGGTTGAGCGACAGGACCGGGCGTTGCTGCACGCCGGTGAATTCGAAGGCTTGCGTGGGCTGCGTCACAGTGAGCACACCACGCACCACCGGGCGCCCGTCATCCAGCGACAACGACATATCGCGCCCGTCGGCACCGACAAGCCCGATCGCGAGCGGGATCACCATCGGCTCCTTCACGGGCTGACCGGGCGTCGGCGGGATGGTTTGCGCGACATCGAGCCGATAGGTCTGCGCTGCCGCGTCGTAGCTGCCGTTCGCGGTGACTCCCGGCGTGCCCGCCTGCGAATACCAGCGCATGAATTGCGTTAGGTCGGTGTTGTTGGCATCGGCGAAGCACTGCACGAACTGTTCGACGGTTGCCGCCTCGCCGTCATGGCGCGTGAAGTAGAGATCGAGCCCCTTGCGAAAGCCCGCCGGCCCGAGCAGGGCCTTGAGCATCCGCACCACCTCGGCGCCCTTCTCGTAGACGGTCGCGGTGTAGAAATTGCTGATCTCGTTGTAGGCGGATGGCCGCACCGGATGGGCGAGGGGGCCGGCGTCCTCGACGAACTGCTGCGCGCGCAAGTTACGCACGTCGGCGATGCGCTTGACCGGGCGCGAGCGCTGATCGGAGGTGAACTCCTGATCGCGGAAGACGGTCAGGCCCTCCTTGAGGCAAAGCTGAAACCAGTCGCGGCAGGTGATGCGGTTGCCGGTCCAGTTATGGAAGTACTCGTGCGCGATGACGGCTTCAATGCTCGTATAGTCGGCGTCGGTCGCGCTGTCGGGTGTCGCAAGAACCAGCTTGTCGTTGAAGACGTTGAGCCCCTTGTTCTCCATCGCGCCCATGTTGAAGTCGGAGACCGCGACGATCATGAAAATGTCGAGGTCGTATTCGCGCCCGAACGCTTCCTCGTCCCAGCGCATCGAGCGCTTGAGCGAGTCCATCGCCCAGCCGACGCGATCTTCCTTGCCCGGCTCGACATAGATGCGCAGCGTCACCGCGCGGCCGGACATCGTGACGAATTTGTCCTCGACGCAGGCGAGGTTGCCGCCGACAAGCGCGAACAGGTACGAGGGCTTGGGGAATGGGTCGTGCCACACGGCAAAATGCCGCGTCGAGTCCGCCACGTCGCCGGCCGCGATCAGGTTGCCGTTGGAGAGCAGCACGGCGGCTTCGCTTTTGTCGGCCTCGATGCGCGTCGTGTAGACCGCCATCACGTCGGGACGATCCGGAAAGTAGGTGATGCGGCGAAAGCCTTCGGGTTCGCACTGCGTCGCGTAGTTGCCGCCAGTGCGATACAGCCCCATCAGCTGCGTGTTGGCGGAGGGGTCGACCAGCGTCTCGATCTCGAGCCGGAACGGGCCTGCCGGCGGCTGCGCGATCGTGAGGCTGTCGGGGGTCGCGATGAAAGCGCCCGCCGGCAGTGGGGCGCCGTCGAGCTTGAGCGCGACGAGCGTGAGCCCGTCTCCGTCGAGGACCAGCCGGGCGCCCGCCGCACCGTGAGGGTTCGGCTTGAGTGCCAGCGTCGCGCGCACGCGCGCCGCAGTCGGGTGCAGCGAGACATCGAGCTCGACCGTGTCCACCAGCCAATCCGGTGGCGAATAGTCTTCGAGGCGGATGGGGCGGGCCTGTTCGGTGCGCATCATGTCGCTGTTCGACTCTTAATCGTTGATTGTCGCGGGGTAGCGGCGATCTATGCCCGCATTGTGGCCGGCAGATACGCGCGCGCGAGACGCAGGGTGGGTATGCGGTACAAACCAGACGGTGACGGTCCGCACAAGCCCGTTATCTGCGGGTCGTGCGCGGCTCGGCGTGACCG
>JAXDOA010000337.1:0-3615 GCA_034669125.1 Hyphomicrobiales bacterium | reverse complement strand
AAGCCTAAGGCGCATGCTCACTTCATCCGTCACAGGTGATGAATCATGGCCGATACGACGTTTGAGCGCTGCCTTATCGTCTTTTTCCGTTTTGCGATGGGATGGACCTTTCTCTACGCCGCCTCGCATCAGGTTTTCGATCCCCAATTCACGGTCGTCGGCTTCCTTGGCCATACCAAGACGTTCCACGATCTGTTCGCCATATTCACCACGCCAATGCTGGCGGCGACCACGACGTTCCTGGTGGAGTATGGCCACCTGCTGATCGGGCTTTCGCTCGTCTTCGGGATCATGGTGCGCGTGAGCGCCAGCTTTGGCGTGCTGCTGATGCTGATCTACTGGATGGCGCACATGGACTGGCCATTCGTCGAGAACAAGAACAATTTTCTGTTCGACTATCACCTCGTTTACGGCGGGGTGCTCGTCTATCTGATCACCAAGCGGGCCGGTCATGTATTCGGTCTGGATGGATGGATCGAGCAGACGCCATTTGTCGCGCGACACCCGGCGCTGCGGCCGCTGACCTCTTGAAGTTGGCGGAGACGAACGATGAAACCAATCGAGATCTTGCTGACGCGGTCCCGCCAATGCGTCTGGGTTGCGGTTTTCCTCAACGCCGCCTTGAGCGCGGCGACCGCCCAAACCTCTCCCACGGTCCAGCGCGGCTTGAATTTCGCGTTGGCCAATTGCGCCCGCTGTCATTCCATCGACAAGATCAGTCCGAGTCCTTTTGGGCTGGCGCCGCCGTTTCGCGATCTACACCTGCGCTACCCGGTTGAGAACCTGGCCGAGTCGCTGGCCGAGGGAATTGTGACGAGCCACCAGAACATGCCGGAATTCCGTCTCGATCCGGGGCAAGTCGGCGATTTCATCGCCTTCCTCAAATCGCTGTAGCGCTGCACGCTCCTCGTGGCTTGCGCGCGTTACGCGATTGAGCAGGGATTCGCAGAACCGGCAAACCGCTACGGCTTGGGGCGCATGCGGCCGGGATTCCTGGATGGCCGCCGTGGTGCCGCTGCCGCCTTCAAGCGACCATCGATCATCAGCCGGTAACCTTTGCCCCGGCATTCCACGCACTCGCTTCCGTGAAAAATCCCCGTCGCGCTGCAATGCTCGCAGGGAGCGGGAAGCTTGTCTGTCATTGTGTTCCTACGATTCGCGCGACAAACGCATATCCGCTCTTGCTCGGATACATTTCGCGGCTCCAGCCTGTGACGGCGAGGTTCCGCTTTTTCAACATGACTGCGCTCGCGTTCGAAATGAAAGTCTCGGACTCTGTCCCGTAGCCGTCATCGCGTCGCATGACTTTCTTGAGATTGCACAGGCGCACGAGGGCAGCGTGATCGACGGCGCTAAGTGGTCCAAGGCGTTTGCGCATATTCATTCAGCGTTCGGTGGCGCCTTCTTCGCGGGGCGCGAACGGGCAGTAGGCTCAACTGAGAGCCGTGTCGAGCACGATGTGTAAGTTTTGAGCGAAAACCCGCTGGGCAGACGAAACGGCTGATCGCGCCACTCGTTCATCGGTAGTTCAAGAGCGGCTCGGGAGCTATAACTCTTGCGGAAACAGTAGGTTGTCCACAGGCCTGCCTTAAGAGGTGGTGGCCCTACCGTAAACCGCGTCCGCCCGGCGCTCGAACGCCTCGGCGAAGCGCCGGAATGCCGCCTCGAACATCGCACCCATCAGCATGCCGAGCACCCGGCTCTTGATCTCGTAGGAGATGAAGAATTCGACGTCGCAGGACCGGTCGGAAACCGGGTGAAAATCCCACCGGTTCTCCAGCCGGCTGAACGGTCCTTCCAGGTATTCGACCAGGATCTGCAGGTTCGCGCGATCGAGGGTGACGCGGCTGGTGAAGGCCTCGCGCACCAGTTTGTAGGCGACCGTCATGTTGGCGACGATCGTTTCGATCCTCTCCTCGCTCTGCGTGCGCCGGAGAATCGTCAGCGACTGGCACAGCGGCACGAATTCCGGATAGCGCTCGACGTCCGCCACAAGGTCGAACATCTTCCCGGCCGCGTGGCGCACGCGCCGCTTGGTGCGGAATTGCGGCATCAGGCCGCCTCAGCGGTGCGGAGAAATTCCGCTACGTCGCGGTCGTAGGTGAGCCGCACGACGTTCAGGTGCGTGCCGTAGCGCGCGATGGCTTTTGGAATTTCGGGCCGGTGTTTGGCCGGAAAGTCCCAGACGAAGCGCAGCAGCTTTGCATCGAACTGTTCCGGGCATCCTTCGGGCAGGTCCGGCTTTGACCGGCCGTAATCCCTGGCGGCGCGCACGAGGACCCGGCGGATGCATGTCGCGCGCGGATAGTCGAGCCAGATCAGGCTGTCGGCGCGCGGCATGCGCAGGTCGAACGTGTCCGAGAAATTCCCGTCCATGACCCAAGCGGGAGTTTCGGCGATTCCGCGCACGGCCTCGCGCGCATCCGCGTCGTCGCGGTACTGCCAGCCTGGCAGCCAGTGGTGATGATCGAGATAGTGAACCGGTACGCCAAGTTTCGCGGCGAGGCGCGTCGACAGCGTCGTCTTGCCCGAACCTGGCGCGCCGATGACGAGCACGCGGCGCATCGGACGGTCAGGCGCGCGTGGCGTCGCGCGCCGCTCGCAACCGCGCGAAATCGTCACCCGCATGGTGCGACGAGCGCGTCAGGGGCGAAGCCGACACCATCAGGAAGCCCTTGGCGTAGGCGACGGTCTCGTAAGCCTTGAACTCGTCGGGCGGCACGAACCGCATCACGGCGTGATGCTTGCGGGTCGGCTGGAGGTATTGCCCGATGGTGAGGAAGTCCACATCGGCGGCGCGCAGATCGTCCATCAGTTGCAGCACTTCGTTCCGCTCTTCGCCAAGCCCAACCATGATGCCCGACTTGGTGAACATGTTGGGGTCGAGCTCCTTCACCTGCTGCAAGAGCCGGATCGAGGCGAAATAGCGCGCGCCCGGCCGCACGGTGAGATATTTCGACGGCACGGTTTCGAGATTGTGGTTGAACACGTCGGGCCGCGCCGCGACCACGATTTCGGCAGCGCCGTCCTTGCGCAGGAAATCCGGCGTCAGCACCTCGATCGTGGTCGACGGGGTCGCTGCGCGGATCGCCGTGATCACTTCGGCGAAATGGCGCGCGCCGCCATCCTCAAGGTCGTCGCGGTCGACGGAGGTGATCACCACATGGCTCAGGCCGAGCTTCGCCACCGCCTGCGCCACATGCGCCGGCTCCTTGGCGTCGAGCGCGCCGGGCAGCCCGGTCTTCACGTTGCAGAATGCGCAGGCGCGCGTGCACGTGTCGCCCATGATCATGAACGTCGCGTGCTTCTTCTCCCAGCACTCGCCGATGTTGGGGCAGCCGGCCTCTTCGCACACGGTGTGCAGGCCGTTCTCCTTCACGATCCGCTGCGTTTCCGCATAGCCGCGCGACACCGGCGCCTTGACGCGGATCCAGTCCGGCTTGCGCAGCACGGCTGAGTCCGGCCGGTGCGCCTTTTCCGGGTGGCGCGGCTTTCCCGCAATGTGGTCGAGCACGATGGTCATTTGGCTTGATACTTACGAACCCGGCGGGCCAACCGCAACTGGCTGCCAAAAGAGAGGGCAAAAGCCCCAACCCGAGAGGAGAACGACCCATG
>JAXDOA010000336.1:0-3089 GCA_034669125.1 Hyphomicrobiales bacterium | reverse complement strand
GTACGCCATCTTGCCTTCCAACTCCAGGCGCTGGGAGGCAAAGCTCTGCTCGTCGAACTGGAAGCGCGACGTGAAGGCATAAATGCTGTTTGGCTGATACGTCACGCGCCCGACGTAATCGGAGCGTGCCGTCTCCAGTCCGCTCGAAGTGCCCGCATTGGCCATGTCGGCAACCGCGTAGGAGTTGAGCCCGAACAGCTGGTAGGACTGACCGAACATCGCGTTTACATAACCGGCCTTATTGAACTGCGCGGTGTATTCCAAGCCGACATTGGCGCGGCCGCCGCCTTCGACCCGATCGTATCCCGGGAACTTGCTGATCGCGAACAGGTTGCTGTCGGTCAGCATCAGCCCCTGCGAATCTTCGTTCGGGAAACGCCCGATCTGCGACTCGCTCGGTCGTGCGATAAACTGCGCGCGCGGCTCGATGGTCTGTGTGCCCCACGAGTGCACGCTGATGAACGGATAGCGGTATTCGAGACCGACCGCCGGCATGACGCGGCCGACGGTGCTATCGCCGGTCGGAAGGTAGTTGCTCACCCCTGTTTCGCCCTTGACGGAGAGCGCCGCGATGTCGGCACGCGCTGTGACGAATGGCGTCCACTTCTGCCCGTAGGGATCGATCAGGGTGCGCCGCCAGGTCGCCTCGGCGGAGCCCCGTGAATAAGTGCCGGGGAAGCCGCGCAGGATGCAGTTAACCGGTGTCTTCAAGGTGGGATCGGCGGTCAACCGGTCGCACTGTCCGCTATTGAACCCGGCCTGCGTGATCGGGTCAAAGTCAGCCTCGTCGCGCGAAAGGCTCGTGATGTTGGCGCGGTAAGTCAGTTCGCCGCCGAACAGCGGCTGCGCGAGCCGGTTGCGGTAATCGACGACCGGGTGCACGATCGGAAGCTGGCTTTGCACGTCGCCCGCCGCGAGGCCGTAGAAGTGCATCGCGCGCGCATCGAAATAGCTGCGCTCGCCGCGGCCGGTCAGATAGAGCTGCGTCACGGTTTCCAGACCCCCGGATTTGAAGGGGTCCATCACGGCGAAATACGAGCGCAGCCCGTAGTCCTGGATCACCATCTTGTCGGTGACGAGCGCTCCATCCCAGCCCCAGACCCAATTGCTGTTGAGGGCGAACTGGCCGGTGGTATCGATGCTGCCGCGAAACACACGGTCGCCCGGCGAGTCCGGTCCAAACTTGTCGGCGAAATACTGCTTGTCCGCCTGGAAGATGCCGGCCGCCTTGATCGAATAGGAGCCGTTCACCAGCCGGTGGCGCCATTCCGCCTGCATCAGCAGGCCCTGCTTCGAGGTCAGGGTCGGCGTTAGCGTCAGGTCGTAATTCGGCGCGAGCGCCCAGAAGTACGGGGTCGAGGCATAGAGGCCGTATTGAGTTGCGTAGCCGAGCTTTGGCATCAGGAAGCCGGTCTTGCGCTTGACCGTCGGGTCGGGCGCCGAGAGATAGGGCCAGTAGAACATCGGGAAGCCGAGAAACTCGAGCCGCGCGTCCTCGAAATAGATCATCTTCTCGGTGTCGTCGTGAATGATGCGGGTCGCGCGCACCTGCCAGCGCGGCGGCTTGCTCGGATCGTCCTTGCACGGCTCGCACGCCGTGTAGACGCCGCTCTGGAAAACGGTGTAGCGGCCATCCTTGCGCTCGGCGCGCGGGGCAGCGAAACGCGTCCTGTCGGCGGCTTCGAGCTGTAGGCTATCGACGAATCCGTCGCGGAACTGATCGGTCAGATCGATGATTTCGCCGTATACCACCTTGCCGTCGGCTTCGGTGAAGCGCGCGTTGCCCTCGGCGCGCATGCGCTTGGTGGTCTGTTCGTAAACGACCCGGTCGGCCTCGAGCGTGGAGCGCTGGTAATAGATCTGGACGTTGCCGAGCGCGATGATGCGATTGTTGGTGTTGTCGTATTGCAGTTCGTCGGCGCGCACGAGCATCTGCGCATTCGGATCGCTCTGCCCGGTCTCGAATTTGGAGGACGCGGTTGGAACCTTGGGAGTTGGCGGGATGCCGACCCAGGGCGGATTGGTTTCGGTAAATTGAGCCGCGGCCGGGCGAACGCCCACGCCGAAACCGGCGAGCGCGGTCATGGCGCAAGCGAGCACCGCCAACCGGCGGAGCTCGTACGCAATGCTTGGCCGGGGGCGGAGCGCCGCGGCCATTACCCGTCCTCCTGGTACAGAAGCACGACGAAACCCGTGAGGCCCCCCGCGAGCACAGGCAACCATGCAGCCGCCGCTGGGTGCATCAGCTCGGCCTTGCTCAAATCTTCAGTTACTTTGGACAACACATAAAGCAGAAACCCCGCCGTGATGCCACTCAAAACCATTCGCGGAACGCCGCCAAAGCGGAAGAATCTTAAGCTCACAGAACAAGCAAGTAACACCATGGCGGAAAGCAGGAACGGACGAGCAATCAGGATTTGGTACTGCAATTTATAGCCTGCGGCAATCAACCCAGAGCGCTCGGCGATTTCAATATACGCAGGAAGCTCCCAGAACGGCACGGTCTCCGGGGTCGAAAAGCTTTCCCGGACCTGGGCAGCGGTCAGTGTGGTCTTAACCAAAAAGCTGTCGTAGTCGCGCGGGCGCACCCCGCTGACGTAGACCCGAGCTTGTTCGAGCCGCCAATGGCCGGTCTCGAGGAGGGCACGTTTGGCTTCGATGCGCTCAAGTTCCTTGCCGGCGTGGTCAAAGGTGAACACGCTGACCCCGTCGAGCCGGACGCCCTGTTCCTGGCTCGATGCCGCATAGACGATCGATTGGCCGTCCGAACTGCGCTGGCGGACCCAAAAGCCGAGCGCATTCTGCTGCTGCATGACGTTCTTCTGCTCGCCGAACATTTCGGCTTCGAGCTTCTTCGACCATTCGCGCATGGCCGCGGAGAGCGGGTTGTAGATCGCGGTCGCCACGATCCCGAGCGCGAAGGCGACGATCAGCGCCGGCGTCACGAATTGCCACGCCGACATGCCGGCCGCGCGCGCCACGACGAGCTCGTTGCGCCGCGACAGCGCCAGGTAACAGGCCATTGCGCCGACCAGCACGGAGAACGGCAGCAGCCGCTCCATCAATTGCGGGACGCGGAAAAACGACGT
>JAXDOA010000335.1:0-9896 GCA_034669125.1 Hyphomicrobiales bacterium | reverse complement strand
CGCGCTCAGCAGGGGTTCTTCGCGATCGAGAGGACATGTCCGACCTGCCAGGGGCGCGGACAGACGATCGACAACCCGTGCGACCGCTGCGCGGGCTCCGGACGCGTCACGCGCGAGCGCACGCTTTCGGTCAACGTGCCGGCCGGCGTCGAGGACGGCACCCGCATCCGGCTTGCGGGCGAAGGCGAGGCCGGCCTGCGCGGCGGGCCGCAGGGCGACCTCTACATTTTCCTCTCGATCGTGCCGCACCAGTTCTTCCAGCGCGACGGCGCCGACCTGCACTGCCGCGTGCCGATCTCGATGGTGACGGCGGCGCTCGGCGGCGGCTTCGACGTGCCGACCATCGACGGCAGCAAAAGCCGCGTGAAGGTGCCCGAGGGCACCCATTCGGGCCGCCGTTTCCGCCTCTCCGGCAAGGGCATGCCGGTCCTGCGCGCGCGCGAAAGCGGCGACATGTATGTGCAGGTCTTGGTCGAGACCCCGCAAAAGCTCACAAAACGTCAGAAAGAACTGCTGCAGGAATTCGAGCAGCAATCGTCCGACGATACGCAGCCCGAGGCGGCCGGATTCTTCTCCAAGGTCAAGGACTTCCTTGACGGACTCGGTAACCGGCGGGATTCGGCTTGAAACGCCGCCCTTAACCTTGCCGGTGCGCGAGCGGCTTGACCCTCACGCCGCTGGGGACTACTCGTTACTGTCACACAGTTGCAATAATCCGGTCGCGTTCACGATGCCCATGCAGGCGCTCGAACTGTTCGAAAGACGCATCAAGCTCTTCGAGCAGATGATCGAGAAGAACATCGAAAAGCGCGTGAAGCTTTTCGAGCAGACCTTCGAGGAGAAGGTCGAGCAGCCCTTCCGCCGCATCGAACGCAAGATCGGCAAGAACATCGAGAGGCGTGTCCGGCTGTTCGAGGAGCATTTCGAGCAGAAGGTGGAGCTGCCTTTCCGCCGCACCGGGCAGAAGATCGGCCGCAACATCGAGACACAGATCCGCCGCTTCGAGCAGAAGAACGGCGTGCGCCTCGACGACGAGGTCCGCTTCATCGGCTCGTGGATCAAGAAGCCGCTCGCGGTCGGTGCCGTCACGCCGTCGAGCAAGCCGCTCGCGCGCGCGATGGCGCAGTACGTCGATCCCAATTCCGACGGGCCGGTGATCGAGCTCGGTCCCGGCACCGGACCGATCACCGAAGCGCTGGTCGAGCATGGCGTGAAGCCGTCGCGGCTGGTGCTGGTCGAATTCAACCCGGTATTTTGTCAGCTTTTGCGCCAGCGCTTTCCCGAGGCAACCGTGGTGCAGGCCGACGCCTACCGGCTGCGCGAGTCGCTTGCCGAATACACGCGCCACGGCGTTTCGGCGATCGTTTCCGGCCTGCCGCTGATGACCAAGCCGCTGCGCACGCGCATGCGGCTCTTACGCGAGGCGCTGGCGCTGCTGGCGCCGCACGCGCCGTTCGTGCAGTTCACCTACGCGGTGGTGCCGCCGATCCCGAAGCTTGCCGGCGTCAAGGTCGAGGCGTCCGAGCGCATCTGGCGCAACATGCCGCCCGCGCGCGTGTGGGTCTATCGGCACGGTTGACTTGGAACCGCTGTTGCGGCATCGCGGCTCGACCAAAACATCACCGGAGCACGCCTTGCCACTTGCCGCTCGCGACCGCCTGATTGTCGCGCTCGATCTGCCGACCCTGCGCGACGCCGACGCGATGGTTGAGCGGCTGGGCGACAGCATCTCGTTCTACAAGATCGGTTATCAGCTCGCTTTCGCGGGCGGGCTGGCGTTTGCCGATACGCTGACGCGTGCCGGCAAACGCGTGTTTCTCGACATGAAGCTGCACGACATCGAGAACACCGTGGCGAAGGGTGTCGAGAGCGTTGCGAAATCCGGCGTGACCTTCCTCACCGTGCATGCCTATCCGCAGACCATGAAGGCGGCGGTCGCGGCGCGCCAAGGCTCCGATCTGAAAATCCTCGCCGTGACGGTGCTCACCTCCTACGACGACATCGACCTTGCGGAATCCGGTTACTCGCAAAGCGTCGACGCGCTGGTCGCGCGGCGTGCTCAGCAGGCGCACGATCTCGGCGTCGATGGCCTCGTGTGCTCGCCCGAGGAGGCCTCGCCGCTCCGTCTCGCGGTCGGCCACGACATGGTGTTCGTGACGCCGGGCGTGCGGCCGCAGGGCTTTGCGCGCGGCGACCAGAAGCGTGTCGCGACGCCCGCTCAGGCGATCGCGGCCGGCGCGGACTATCTGGTGGTCGGCCGGCCGATCACCGCGGCGGGCGATCCTAAGGGGGCGGCGGTGGCGATCGTCGATGAAATCGCGGCGGCCGCAAAGTAGGGAGCGAGTGATGCCGAAGGCCTATTGGATCGTCCACATCGATGTCAGCAACCCCGAGGGCTACAAGGCCTATGTGGCGGCGAATGCCGAGCCCTTACGCAAATACGGCGCGAAATTTCTGGTGCGCGGCGGGCAATTTGAGAATCCGGAGGGCAAGACGCGCTCGCGCAATGTCGTGCTCGAGTTCAAGGACTATGCGACCGCGCTCGCCTGCTACAACTCGCCCGAATACCAGCGCGCCATCGCCCTGCGTACGCCGCACTCGGCCGGCGACGTGATGATCATCGAGGGCTATGACGGCCCGCAGCCATAGCTGACAAGGCGGCCTCGCGTCGCTATACCCCTGCCGATCACGCGGAGAAATCCATGTCCGACATGCGGCTGATCGTGGCCGGCGCCGGCGGGCGCATGGGGCGCACGCTGATCAAGGCGATCGGCGAGACGCCGGGCTTGGTGCTGGCCGGCGCGACGGAAGGCGAGGGCTCGCCGTTCCTCGGGCAGGACTCCGGCGTGCTCGCCGGCCTGCCGCCGAACCGCGTGAATGTGATCAGCGAAGTGCGTCCCGGTTCACTGGCCGCGGACGGCATCATCGATTTCACCGTGCCGGCCGCGACCGTGCGGCTCGCCGCGCTCGCCGCCGAAACGCATCTCGTGCACATCATCGGCACCACCGGCACGTCGGCCGAGGACGACGCCAAGATTGCCGAAGCCGCGAAAAAGACCGCGATCATGAAGTCCGGCAACATGAGTCTTGGTGTCAATCTGCTGGCCGTGATGACCAAGCGTGTCGCGCAGGCGCTCGGTGACGATTTCGACATCGAAATCGTCGAGATGCACCACAACAAGAAGATCGATGCGCCGTCCGGCACCGCGCTGCTGTTTGGCGAGGCGGCGGCGGCGGGACGCAAGATCGATCTGAAGACCCAATCCGAACGCGGGCGCGACGGCCACACCGGTGCGCGCAAGGCCGGCACGATCGGCTTCGCTTCGCTGCGCGGCGGCAATGTGGCGGGCGAGCACAGCGTGATCTTTGCCGGCGCCGACGAGCGGATCGAGCTGACCCACAAGGCGACCGACCGCATGATCTTCGCGCGCGGTGCGCTTAAGGCCGCGCTCTGGGCGCGCGGCAAGCCGCCGGGGCTTTATTCGATGTTGGATGTGCTGGGATTGAAGGACTGAACGATGAGCGACCGCGTTCTCGTGCTCGTGCGCCACGGCCAGAGCGAGTGGAATCTGAAAAACCTGTTCACCGGCTGGAAGGACGTCGATCTGACCGAGGCCGGCGTCGCCGAGGCGCGCGCGGCCGGGCGCAAGCTTAAAGGCCAGGGGCTCAGCTTCGACGTCGCCTACACGTCGGCGCTCAAGCGCGCGCAACGCACGCTCGACCTGATGCTCGAAGAGATGGGCCAGAGCGGCATTCCGATCGTCCGCGACCAGGCCCTCAACGAGCGCGACTATGGCGATCTGGTCGGCCTGAACAAGGACGACGCACGCAAGAAATGGGGCGAGGAGCAGGTGCACATCTGGCGCCGCTCCTACGACGTGCCGCCGCCCGGCGGCGAGAGCCTGAAGGATACGGTCGCGCGCGCACTGCCGTATTTCGTGCAGGAGATCTTGCCGCGCGTGTTGCGCGGCGAGCGCGTGCTGATCTCGGCGCACGGCAATTCGCTGCGCGCGCTGATCATGGTGCTGGAGCGGCTGACGCCCGAGCAGATTCTCAAGCGCGAGCTCGGCACCGGCGTGCCGATCGTGTACCGGCTCAACGCGGATTCGACCGTCGCCTCGCAGCTCGACCTGGCGGCGTGAGCAAAGCTGAAATCCTCGTTCTCGACGCCGCCGCGGCGAAAGCTGCGATCGGCGAACTTGCCGATGTGCTCGCCGACTGTGTCGAGGGCGGCGCCAGCGTCAGCTTCATGCTGCCGTACAGCCGCGACGACGCGGCAAAGTTCTTCGAGAAGGTGATTGCCTCGGTCGCGCGCGACGAAACCGTGCTGGTGGCGGCGAAACTCAACGCCCGTATCGCCGGTACCGTTCAACTCGGCCTCGACATGCCGCCGAACCAGCCGCATCGCGCCGACATCAAGAAGCTGCTGGTGCATCGCGCGGCGCGCAATCACGGCATCGGCGCAAAGCTGATGGAGCGCGCCGAACAGGAGGCCAAAGTGCGCGGCCGCACATTGCTGGTACTCGACACCGCTGGAGCTGAGGCCGAGCGGCTTTACGTCCGCACCGGCTGGCAACGCGTCGGCGTCGTGCCGGACTACGCGATGTGGCCCGGCGGCGGCTTCTGCGACACGACGTTTTTCTGGAAGAAGATCTAGGCCGCCGCGCCCACCTGCCCGGCCTCCCAGCCGAGCATGGCGCGCTTGCGCGTCAGGCCCCAGTGATAGCCCGTGATGTCGCCGGAGCGGCCGAGCACGCGGTGACACGGCACCACGAACGACATCGGGTTCTTGCCGACCGCGGCGCCGACCGCGCGCGAGGCCTTCGGCCGGCCGATCTTGCTGGCGATGTCCGAATAGGTCGAGCACTTGCCCATCGGAATGCCGAGCAGCGTTTCCCACACGCGCACTTCGAAATCCGTGCCGATCATGATGACGCGCAGCGGACGGTCCGGGCGCCACAGGCGGTTGTCGAAGATGCGCGCGGCGAGCGGCGTGGTGATCGATTTGTCTTCCACGTAGGTCGCCTTGGTCCAGCGGCCGCGCATGTCGGCGAGCATTGATTTTTCTTCGCCCGGATCGCCGAACGCGAGGCCCGCAAGCCCGCGCGGCGTCGCCATCACGAGCGCGATGCCGAACGTGGAGGGATGGAAGCCGTAGGAGATCGTCAGGCCTTCGCCCCCGGATTTCCATTCGCCCGGCGACATCGCCTCATGGGTGACGAACAAATCGTGCAGCCGGCCGGGACCGGAGAGGCCGACCTCATAGGTCGCATCGAGCACGCTTGCGGAATCGCGCAACAGCTTGCGCGCGCTGTCCAGCGTCAGCGCCTGCAAGAAAGCTTTGGGAGTGAGCCCGGCCCAGCGGCGAAACAGATGATGCAGTTCGTCCGGCGTGACGCCGACCGCGTGCGCGATCTGCTCGATTTCGGGCTGCGCGCGCCAGCGCTCGGAAATGTAGGCGATCGCACGGCGCACGATATCGTAGTCGTCGTTGGCGGCCTGAAGGGAGCTAAGATCAGGCAGGCGGTCAGGGGACAACATCGCGGTCTCCGGTGTGATCATGTTGCCTGCTACTTAGGTCTGTACTGTACGGCGAACCACCCGATTCCTGCCTTCTTATCCCTCCCCCGCAAGCTGGGGAGGGACAGGAGTGCGTGTCGGCCCGCGCTTCGCCTCGCCGATCGCCGCCGAAAGCGCCTTGGCGAAGCTTTCCCGCTCGTCGGGGCCCAGGAAACCGCCCACGGTGAGCTTCCTGCCGCGCGACACCAGAAACAGCCGCAACAGGCCGTATTCCTCGTGCGTTTCGCGGTCGAGGCTGGTCCACACCGGATTGAGCAACCATTCGTGGACCGTGCCGCGGTGGCTGACCTTCCTCACCCGCAACTCGGACGGCGTGACCGTCACCTCCTCGTAGGCCGCGGCCGCCAGATAATTCGCCCGGAACGCCCAGTACACCAGCGCCACGTCGAGCCCGAGGAAGCCGATCACCGGCCAGGCGCCGACGATGAAGAACACCACCCCGCCGACGAAGCTGATCCCGGCGATCAGCCCCATCACGACGAAAAATCCCACGCTGCTCAGCGACCGGTGCGGGGTCAGCAGCGCGGAAAACAGTGTGGGCTCGGGCGGCGCGGGGCCTTGGGCGTTGCTCTCGCTCATGCGGCTTCATTATACCGGTTTCATGGCGCGCGAGACGACCCCGAAAAAGGCATCGAAGAAGCCCGCGAAGAAGGCGAGGAAGCCGAAACCGTGGACCCCGGAGGAAGTCGAGGAGGCGTTCCGCCGTTTCAGGAAGGCCGCGCCCGAACCGCAGACCGAGCTGCAATCCATCAATCCCTACACGCTGCTGGTTGCGGTCGTACTCTCCGCGCAGGCGACCGACGCCGGCGTCAACAAGGCGACGCCTGCGCTGTTTGCCGCCGCCGACACGCCGGAGAAGATGGCGGCGCTCGGGGAAGAGAAGGTGCGCGATTTCATCAAGACCATCGGCCTCTACCGCAACAAGGCGAAGAACGTGGTCGAGCTGTCGCGCCGCCTCGTCGCCGAGCATGCTGGCCGGGTGCCGCGCGAGCGCGAGGCGCTCGAAGCGCTGCCCGGCGTCGGACGCAAGACCGCGAATGTCGTGCTCAACGTCGCGTTCGGCGAGCGAACAATAGCGGTCGACACGCACATTTTCCGCGTCGGCAACCGCACCAACATGGCGCCGGGGCTGACCCCGTTCGAGGTCGAGCTGAAACTCAATCAGGTCGTGCCGGACAAGTACAAGCTGCACGCGCACCACTGGCTGATTCTGCACGGCCGCTACACCTGCATTGCCCGCAAGCCGCTGTGCGAGCAGTGCATCATCAACGATCTGTGCCGCTGGCCGGAGAAGACGGTAGCCCTAGAGCCGCCTCGCGTGACGCGCTAAGACTCCGTAGGGAGAGAAAACACGATGCAGGTCGCAACCGACGCCGTGGCGTCATGGGGCGCAACACGCCCGGATGTCACGGATGAGTTCCAGCGTAATGCCGGCCCGCATTCGACATTCTGGCGCCGGGGGTACGACCTGCTCGCCGCGCTGCCCGAGAAGCGCAAGCGCAATCACGAACAGGCGCGCGCCGCCGAGACGATCCTGCGCACCGGCCGCGAGAGCCGCGAAGCATTCATGGGCCGCCATGCCGAGGCGGTCTATCGCGCCTTGACGAAGGAGCAGAGCGTCTTCCTGCGCGCCGAAGAGCTTGTCTATGAGGCCGCCAACGCGGTTCCCGGCCTCGTTCCGGCGCGCCAACAGGTCGCGGCCGAAGCCGGGAAGCTGCAATCCGACAAGGACGGCATCGAGGTCGATCAGGGCATCTTCTTCGCCAACATCCTGGCGCGGCCGGAGCCCGGCATGCACCTCTGCCACGCAATGCTGTTGCCCAAGGAAGAGTCGCGCGCGCGGCTCCCCGAGCTTGCCGCGAAAGGCGCGATCGACTTCGGCACCGCGGCGATCGCGCGGCGTGGCAAGGCCTCCTATGTGTTCCTGAAGAACCCGCGCTTTCTCAATGCCGAGGACGACGCGACCCTCACCAATGTCGAGACCGCGGTCGATCTCGCGCTGCTCGATCCCGCAACCGAAATCGCGGTGCTGCGCGGCGACACGGTCGACAACCCGAAATATGCCGGCAAGCGCATCTTCTGCACCGGCATCAACCTCACGCATCTCTATCGCGGCATGATCCCGTATCTCTGGTACGTCACGCGCGAGATGGGCTTCGTGAACAAGTTCTTCCGCGGCCTCGCCGTCGCGGACCGCAGTCCCGACGAGATGGCCGGCGGGACGCGCGAGAAACCATGGGTCGCCGGTGTCGAGGCGTTCGCGATCGGTGGTGGCTGCCAGTACCTGCTCACGATGGACTACGTGGTGGCGGCCAGCGATGCCTACATGACGCTGCCGGCGCGCAAGGAAGGCATCATCCCGGGCGCCTCCAATATGCGGCTGCCGCGCTTCGTCGGCGACCGCATCGCGCGGCAAGCCATCATGTCGGGGCGGCGGCTCGATTGCGACACGCCGGAAGGCCGCATGATCTGCGACGAAATCGTGGCCCCGGCCGAGATGGACGCGGCGCTGGAGCGCGTCGTGCACGATCTGACCAGTTCGGGCGTGGTCAGCGCGGCGAGTAACCGCCGCGCGTTCCGCGTGTCCGAAGAGCCGCTCGACACGTTTCGCCGCTACATGGCGGTGTATGCGCGCGAGCAGGCCTATTGCCATTTCTCGCCGGCGCTGATCGCCAATCTGGAAAAGCACTGGAACGCGCAGCAGAGGAAGATTTAGCAGCTCGTCGTCACCGGGCCGGCGCATAGCGCCGAGACCCGGTGACCCCGATAGAGCATGCACGACTATGCACTACCAAGCGGGATCGCCGGGTCAAGCCCGGCGATGACGAAGAGGAGAGGGAATGCCTTCCAAACGTGACGCCGATCTGGCGCCGGACAAGAAAGATCTGAACCCGATCGAAATTGCATCGCGCGACGAAATCGCCGCGTTGCAGTTGCGGCGCATGAAGTGGTCGCTCCGGCACGCCTACGAGAACGTTCCGCACTACAAAAAATCGTTCGACGCGGCCGGCGTGCATCCGGACGACCTGAAGCAGCTCTCCGATCTCGGCAAGTTCCCGCTCACAGCCAAGGACGATCTGCGGGCGAATTATCCCTACGGGATGTTCGCGGTGCCGATGGACAAGATCGTGCGCATCCACGCCTCGTCGGGCACGACCGGCAAGCCCACGGTCGTCGGCTATACCAAGCTCGATATCCGCACCTGGGCGGATGTCTGCGCGCGCAGCATCGTGGCGAGCGGCGGGCGCCCCGGCATGAAGATCCACAATGCCTACGGCTACGGGCTGTTCACCGGCGGGCTCGGCGTACACTACGGCGCCGAGAAGCTCGGCTGCGCGGTCATTCCGGTGTCGGGCGGCATGACCGAGCGCCAGGTCAAGCTGATCGTCGACTTCGAGCCCGACATCATCACGGTGACGCCGAGCTACATGCTGGCGATCCTCGATGAATTTCGCCAGCAGGGCGTCGATCCGAAAAAATGCTCGCTGCGCATCGGCATCTTCGGAGCCGAGCCGTGGACCAACGCGATGCGTGCCGAGATGGAAGAGTCCTTCGACATGCACGCGGTCGACATTTACGGCCTGTCCGAGGTGATGGGCCCCGGCGTCGCCAACGAATGCGTCGAAACGAAAGACGGCCTGCACATCTGGGAGGATCATTTCTATCCCGAGATCGTCGATCCGGTGACCGGTGCGGTGCGGCCCGACGGCGAGCCGGGCGAGCTGGTGTTCACCTCGCTCACCAAGGAGGCGATGCCGGTGATCCGCTATCGCACGCGCGACCTGACGCGGCTGTTGCCCGGCACGGCGCGCTCGATGCGGCGCATGGAGAAGATCACGGGCCGCAGCGACGACATGATGATCGTGCGCGGCGTCAACGTGTTCCCGACCCAGATCGAGGAATTGATTTTGAAGGACCAGCGCCTCAGCCCCCATTTCGTCATCGAGCTGCGCCGCGAGGATCGGCTCGACACCATGATCGTGAAGGTCGAGGCGCGGGCAGGCAGCGACGATGCGAGCCGCGCGGCCTGCAACAAGGACCTGTCGCAACTCATCAAGTCGCTAATCGGCGTCACCGCAACGGTCGACACGATGCCGGCGGGCGCGATCGAGCGCTCGATGGGGAAGGCGAAGCGGATTGTGGATTTGAGGGCGAAGGGCTGACTTGTGTCGCGCGCGATGTGCGTGCGGCAAACTCGGTGCGCTCCCTCCCCCCTTGTGGGGGTGGGTTGGGGAGGGGGTAGTGGTTTGGCTCGCCAATCGCGCCGACTCGTTTGACCCCCACCCCTAACCCCTCCCCACAAGGGGGAGGGGAAC
>JAXDOA010000334.1:0-2720 GCA_034669125.1 Hyphomicrobiales bacterium | reverse complement strand
GTTGAGCACGACGCGGTCGGGCGCCGAGCCGGGTTCGTTGGTGACCTTGACGGTCTTGAAGTAGTTGAGGTTCTTCAGCCGCCGCTCGGCGCGGTCGACGAGGACGCGGTTGTATGCGTCACCCTCCGCGATATCGAACTCACGCCGAATGACGTAGTCGCGCGTGCGCGAGTTGCCGCGCACGTTGATTCGCTCGATGTAGGCGCGCGCGCCTTCCTCGACCACGAAGACGATGTTGATCTGATGGGTCTGGAAGTTGCGGTCGCCGCGCGGACGCACCTGCGCGAAGGCGTAGCCGCGCTTCGACATCTCGATCGTCATTTCCTCGGTGGATTTCTCGATCAATTCGGCGTTGTAGATGCCGCCCGCCGAGAAGCGCAGCTTGCTGCGCAGCAGAGCCGGATCGACGTCGCGCACGCCCGACTGAATATCCACCGCGCCGAAGGTATAGCGGTCGCCTTCCTCGATCGTGAAGGTGAGGATGAAACCGTTGCGGCTCGGCTCGAACTCGGCGACCGCCGACACGATCCGCACGTCCGCATAGCCGTTCTTCAGATAGAAACGGCGCAGCAGTTCGCGATCGGACTCGATCCGGTCGGGATCGTACAGATCGTTGTTCTTGAGGAAGCTGAGCAGGTTGCTCTGGCCGGTCTTGATCACGTCGCGCAGGCGCCAGCTCGAATAGGCGCGATTGCCTTGGAACACGAGCTCCTTGACGGTCGTCTTGCCGCCTTCGTTGATCTCGAACACGAGATCGACGCGGTTGTTCGGCCGGTCGATGATCTTGGGCTCGACGCGGATGTCGTAGCGGCCGTTGCGGCGGTAGATTTCCACGATGCGTTGAACGTCGGCCTGCACAGTCGGCCGCGACAGCGCGCCGCGCGGCTTGGACTGGATTTCGCCGAGCAGCTGCTCGTCCTTGACGCGCTTGTTGCCTTCAAACTGGATGCGGCTGATGACGGAATTCTCGACCACCGTAATGATCAGGCGGTTGCCGGCAAAGGTCGGGCGCACGTCCTGGAACAGGCCGGTCGCGAACAGCGCTTTCACGCCCGCATCGACCTTGATGGGGTCCAGTCGCTCGCCCGGAGCCAAGCTGAAGTAAGAGCGAATCGTATCGCTCTCGACCCGGCGGTTGCCCTCGACCACGATCGAGGTCGCGGTCTGCGCCACGGCGATAGTCGCCGTCACGAGGGACGCGGTACTCAATCCGACAACTACCCCGCCGAGGACCAAGCCAACCAAGGCCAGCCCTCGTACCCGCACCCAAAGTCCCATGCGCGATGCGCCCTACCCTTATTCCCAATCGCCCCTTGCAGCACAAATTGGAGGAATCTGTGTCCCCGCAATCCGTTTCTTAACCCCTTTTGCCCGCCCTGCAAACCTCAGGCCCGGACAGATCGCCTTTTCACATCAATGCGTTGCCCGATGGCCACGGTCACAGACTGGCCAAGTGAAGAATGTCGTTGAAGGTTGCGAAGATCATTAACAATAGCACAATGGCGAGCCCGATCCGGAACCCGTATTCCTGGGCCCGATCCGAGAGCGGACGCCCGCGAATGGCTTCGATTGCATAGAACAAAAGGTGTCCGCCGTCGAGCAGCGGGATCGGGAACAGGTTCAGCAGCCCGATCGAGATCGACAGCACCGCCGCCAGATGGATCAGCGCCACGAATCCGGCGGTCGCCACCTGCCCGGACACCTGCGCGATCCGGATCGGCCCGCCAAGCTGATCGGCCGACTCCCGACCTACGACCACGCCGCCGATGTAGGAGAGCGTGCGTTCGACCACGAACCACGTCTCCTCCACCCCCAGCTTGACCGCGGTTAGCGGATCGACCTTCACCGGCTCTCCGCGTGCTCCGGTAATGCCAAGCACGCCGATGCGATGCACATTGCCGAAATTGTCCTTGATCTCGGTGAGCGTGGGCGTCGCCTTGACCGTCGTGCGCGCGCCGCCGCGGTCGATCTCGATGTCGAGCGGCTGGCCCGCGCTGGCGCTGACGAGACGCTGCATGTCGGTGAAGGTGTCAATCTTCCGGCCGTTGATCGAAACGATCAGGTCGGCCGGCTTGAACCCGGCCGCCGCTGCGGCGCTGTTCGGCTGCACGGTCTCAACCCGCGCGGGCGCTGCCTGCTTGCCGTAGAAGGTGAACACGGCCGCGAAGATGACGATCGCCAGCAGGAAGTTCGCGATCGGCCCTGCCGCCACGATGGCGGCGCGCTGGCTGACGGGCTTGTAGAAGAAGCTTTCGCGCCGCTCTTCGTCGCTCATATGGCCGATCGTCTCGCTATCCGGCACGCTCGCGGCATTCTCGTCGCCGAAGAACTTCACGTAGCCGCCAAGCGGAATCGCCGCGAGCTTCCAGCGCGTGCCGTGGCGGTCGTTGAAGCCGAGCAGCTCGGGCCCAAAGCCGATCGAAAAGGTGACGACGCGCACGCCGCACCAGCGCGCGATCAGGAAATGACCGAGCTCGTGAAAGAACACCACGATGGTGAGGACAAACAGGAACGGGACGACATAGCCGGTCACCCAGCCACCCCAAGTGCCAATACTCGCCAAAATATCCATTACGTCCTCAGTGCCCCACCGTTTGCCGAACGTTGCCCAAAAGTTGTCTAAAATGCCTTTGCGGCGATTTCGGGCAAGAGGTCGCGGGCCAACGATCTCGAATTATGGTCAACGGCAATCGCATCCGCGATCGACGCGGGTTCGCGCA
>JAXDOA010000333.1:0-12840 GCA_034669125.1 Hyphomicrobiales bacterium | reverse complement strand
ATGAGCGCGATCGGCAATTTGCCGGTCAAGTCCGCGCGCTTGACCGCAAAGGCTTCGAGCCGGACGCTCTTGCCGCCGATCGTGACGCGCAGAAAGCTTGAGTCTTCGGTCAGCTCAATTTGCTGTGCGGGCGCGGCACCGGCGCAGAGCACCGCCGCCAACACCAGACTATATCGCGAGATTCGCATTCGCCGGATCAATCCCCGCGTCGCAACACACTAACAAAAAATCCGTCGGTGTCAGTGCGGCGCGGCGTCATCAGCAGGCCTTCGTCCGACACTTTGACGGCGCGGCGGAACAGAAACGCGCGCTCGCCGAGCGCAGTCGTGACTTCGGTGGGGGGGACGATGGAAAATCCGGCGTGGCGCGCCAGAAAGGCGCGCGCCTGTCCGCCGTTCTCGTCGTCGACCACCGAGCACGTGACGTAAGCGATCCGCCCGCCGGGCTTGACCAGCGTGGCCGCATGGTCGAGCGCCTCCGTCTGATCCTTCAGCCGCTCGGCAAGCGCGCCGGGGCGCACGCGCCATTTGGCGTCCGGGTTACGCCGCCATGCGCCGGTGCCGGTGCATGGCGCATCGATCAGCACGAGATCCGCTGTCCCCTTCAGATCGGCAAGCACGTCCTTGTCGCCGCGTGGCGCGATCACCTGCACGTTGCGCGCACCGGAGCGCTCCAGCCGCTCATGGATCGGCGCAAGACGGCGCTTGTCTGTGTCGGTCGCGAATATTTGCCCCTTGTTGTCCATCGCGGCGGCCATCGCCAGCGTCTTGCCGCCTGCGCCGGCACAGAGATCGATCACCTGCTCGCCCGGCTTCGCGCCACTCAGGAGCGACGCAAGCTGCGAGCCCTCGTCCTGGATTTCGATCTGGCCTTTGAGGAACGCCGTCTCAGCGTGGATCGCCGGACTTTTTGAGTCCGGCGCAACGACGATGCGCAGGCCCCATGGGGACCAGCGCGCGTCCTGCGGCTTGAGTTCGGACAGCGCTTCGGCCGCCTCCTCGCGTGTCGCTTTCAGCATGTTGACGCGCAGATCGAGCGGAGCGCGCGCGGCCAGCGCGGCTGCCTCCTCCACCCGGTCATCACCGAAGGTCGCCGCAAGGTGCGCATCGAGCCAGTCGGGATAGTCGCCGAGCACATGCGGCGGCGCGCCTTCGAGGCTCGCGGCGCGCAGGCGCGCGTGCTCGTCATCCGAGAGCGGCTCGGGGGCGAAGCGCGCGCCATTGGCGAGCTTTGAAATCGCCTCGACATCGAGCCCGCGCTCGCGTGCCAGCATGCCGAGCAGAACCGCGCGCGGCGTGTCGGCGCCCATGATCCAGGCGGACGAGGCCTTGCGGCGCAGCGCGTCATAGACGAGGCCGGCAATCGCCGCGCGGTCGCCGGAGCCGGCGAAGCGATGCGACAGGCCCCAGTCCTTCAGCGCCTGCCCGGCCGGGCGGCGGCGCGCCTCGATATCGGCGAAAGCTTCGATCGCGGCGGAGAGACGTGCCAAAGGGGTCATTCAGTCTTTCAAGAGATAAGGATGCGGACGGCAAAAATAATCCACATGATCAGCAGGACGGCGACGCCGAGCGCAAAGAGATTGAAGCGCGTCGGCACATGGTTCGACGTGGTGTGGATGTAGGCGTGCGCGAGCCGCGACAGTACGAAGATCCACGCCATCACGACGAAGATCAGATCGGCCTGCCGGGTGATCCAGGCGAGAATGACCAGCACATAGAACAGCAGCGGCAACTGGAACTGATTGTCGAAGCAGTTGCTCGCCTGCATCGCCTGCGGCGGCCAGGCCGACTGGCCAAGCGCAATGTCGCGAACCTTGAGTTCGCCGCGGCTGAGGCTGGAGCGGCGCGCATATGCCATCCAGAGCAGGAGCCCGAAAGTGAGCGCGACCTGCACGAAGACCGGCAGCAGAACCATCTGGATTGTCATGACCTACTCCGCGATGCGGACAAGCTGCTTGCCGAAGTTCTTGCCTTTGAGCAGGCCCATGAAGGCTTGCGGTGCGTTCTCCAGCCCTTCGGCGATGTCTTCGCGATACTTGATGCGGCCGTCCTTGATCCATTGCGGCACATCGCGGATGAAATCCGGAAATTTCGCCGCGAAATCCGTCACGATGAAGCCGCGGATGAGAAGACGCTTGGTCAGCACGTTGCGCATCAGGACCGGGAGCCGGTTCGGGCCGGGCGGCAGTTCGGTCGCGTTGTATTGCGCGATCAGGCCACAAACGGGAACGCGCGCGAAGGTATTGAATAGCGGCAGCACGGCGTCGAACACCGGGACGCCGACATTCTCGAAATAGACGTCCGCGCCTTTCGGGCAGGCCGCCTTGAGCTGCTGTGGGAAATCCGGTGCGCGATGATCGACGCATTCGTCGAAGCCGAGCTCGTCCTTCACGTATTTGCATTTGTCCGGCCCGCCCGCGATGCCGACCGCGCGCGCGCCTTTGATCTTCGCAATCTGCCCGACCACCGAGCCGACCGCGCCCGAGGCGGCCGAGACCACGACGGTTTCGCCGGCCTGCGGCTTGCCGATTTCCAGGAGGCCCGTGTAGGCGGTCATGCCCGGCATGCCGAGCACGCCGAGCGCAGTCGAGATCGGCGCGACGCTCGGATCGAGCTTGCGCAGGCCGGCGCCGTTCGAGAGCGCGTGCGTCTGCCAGCCGGTGTGGCCGAGCACGATGTCGCCCGGCTTGAAGCTGTCGTTGTTCGAGGCCGCGACCTCGTTCACGGTGCCGCCTTCCATCACCTCGTCGATGCCGACAGGCTTGGCATACGACGGCGCGTCGCTCATGCGTCCGCGCATGTACGGATCGAGCGAGAGCCACTTGGTGCGCAACAGCATCTGCCCGGGGCCCGGCCGCGGCACCGGGAAGTCCTCGAGGCGGAAGTCGGACGGCTTCGGCTCGCCCACCGGGCGGGACGCAAGCACGATACGGCGGGCGGTTTCGGGCATGGGGGGCTCCAGTCAGGCGTCAGGGCCGCTGTCTAGCGCCCCAGCCCGTCAAGCGCCAGCACGGCGACATGCCCCGCCAGCACCACAACCGCGGCGAAATTGATGAGGAAGACTTGGCCCCGCAGCGGGACGTTGTCGGTCAGCGTCTGTACCAGGGTGTGGATGACCCGGCCCGCGACGAACACCCATGCGGCGATGACGTCGAGCGCCGTGACATTCTTCGTCGCGACCAGCAGCACCACGAGCGCGTAGAAAATCACCGGCAGCTCGAACTGGTTGGCAAGATTGCGGGTGATGCGCGCGACGTGGTGTGGCTCCTCCCCGTGCGCGAACTTCGCGTACTCAGCCTCGCCGCGCCTGACCGCGCGCTGGCGCGCCACCGTCAGCCACGCATAGAGCAGGAAGGTCCAGCCGATCTGCACGAGCATCGGCCAGAGGATGGACATGATGACCTCAAGGTCCGCGGCTGCGTTCGCATCATGGAACGGGATCGCGCGGCGGATGGCAAGCCGCTCCGTCATGCCCAGACGAGCGAATCACGCGACGCAGGTGTAACATGACCGTAACGCTGCCACCGGGGGAGAAGGCGCTATGGATCAGATGCGCAAATATGTCGCCGAGGCCATCGGGACGTTCTGGCTCACGTTCGCGGGGTGCGGTTCGGCGGTGATCGCCGCGGGGTTTCCGCAAGTTGGAATAGGCTTGCTGGGCGTATCGCTCGCGTTTGGACTGACCGTCGTCACGATGGCGTACTCGATCGGTCACGTCTCGGGCTGTCATCTCAATCCGGCCGTCACGATCGGGCTCGCGGCGGGCGGGCGCTTCCCGCCGGGCCAGATTGCGCCATACGTCATCGCACAGGTCGTCGGCGCCATTGTTGCGGCTGCGGTGCTGTATCTGATCGCCAGCGGTGCGCCGGGCTTCGATCTCGCCAAGGGTTTCGCGTCGAACGGCTATGCGGAGCACTCGCCCGGCAAATACACTCTCGGCGCTGCGTTCCTGAGCGAGTTGGTGATGACCGCCGTGTTCCTGTTCGTCATCATGGGGGCGACGCACGGCAAAGCGCCCGTCGGCTTCGCGCCGCTCGCGATCGGCCTTGCGCTGACGCTGATCCACCTCGTGTCTATCCCGGTGACCAACACGTCGGTCAATCCGGCGCGCAGCACCGGTCCGGCGCTGTTCGTCGGCGGCTGGGCGATCCAGCAGCTCTGGCTGTTCTGGCTCGCGCCGATCCTCGGCGGCGCCGTGGGCGCGGCCGCGTACCGCTGGCTCAGCGCGGAGCCGTCAGCGGATGTGACCGGCACGGCGCGGCCATAGTAGACCCCACCTGGCTCGCTACGCTCGCCACCCTCCCCTTCGGGGAGGGATAAGCAAGATTACACCCGGCTCGGGTAGTTCGGGCTCTCGCGCGTGATCGTCACGTCGTGCACGTGGCTTTCGCGCAAGCCGGCCGACGAGATGCGCACGAACTGGGCTTTCTCGTGCAGTTCAGCGAGCGTGGCCGCGCCGACATAACCCATGGCGGCGCGCAGGCCGCCGGCCAACTGGTGCAGCACGGTCGCGACCGGCCCCTTGTACGGCACCTGCCCCTCGATCCCTTCGGGCACGAGCTTCAATGAATCCTTGATGTCCTGCTGGAAGTAGCGGTCGGCCGAGCCGCGCGCCATCGCGCCGACCGAGCCCATGCCACGATAGGCCTTGTAGGACCGGCCCTGCCACAGGAACGCCTCGCCCGGCGTCTCGTCGGTGCCGGCGAACAGCGAGCCGACCATCGCGCAGTCGGCGCCCGCCGCGAGCGCCTTGGCGAGGTCGCCCGAATATTTGATGCCGCCGTCGGCGATCACCGGCGTGCCGGACTTCTTCGCCTCCTCGACCGAATCCATGATCGCGGTCATCTGCGGCACGCCGACGCCGGCGATGATGCGCGTGGTGCAGATCGAGCCCGGCCCGATGCCGACCTTGATGCAGTCCGCGCCGGCATCGATCAGGGCCTTGGCGCCTTCGCTGGTCGCGATGTTGCCGGCGACCACCTGCACCTTGTTGGACAGCCGCTTGATCTGCCGCACCGCGTCGAGCACGTGGCGCGAATGCCCGTGTGCGGTATCGACCACCACGAGATCGACACCGGCGGCGATGAGCTGCTCGGTTCGCGCGAAGCCCTTCTCGCCCACTGTGGTGGCGGCAGCGACCCGCAGGCGCCCCTGCTCGTCCTTGCAGGCGTTCGGATTGGCGACCGCCTTTTCAATGTCCTTCACGGTGACGAGACCGACGCAGCGATAGTTCTCGTCAACCACCAGCAGCTTCTCGATCCGGTGCTGATGGAGGAGCTTTTTTGCTTCCTCCTGCGTCACGCCTTCGCCGACCGTGATGAGATCGTCCTTGGTCATCAGCTCCGACACCGGCTGCTCCGGGTCGGTCGCGAAGCGCACGTCGCGGTTGGTCAGGATACCGACCAGCTTGCCGGCACGGCCGTGGCCGCCGCCCTCCACCACCGGAATGCCGGAAATCCCGTGCGCCTTCATCAAGTCGAGTGCCTCGACCAGCTTCGCCCGGGGGCCGATGGTGAGCGGGTTTACCACCATGCCGGATTCGAACCGCTTCACGCGGCGCACCTGCTCGGCCTGGACCTCGGGCTCGAGGTTGCGATGAATCACGCCGATGCCGCCGAACTGCGCCATGGCGATCGCCATCTGCGCCTCGGTGACGGTGTCCATCGCGGAGGCGATGATCGGAATGTTGAGCGGGATGTCGCGGGTGATCCGGGTGCGGATGTCGACCTCGGACGGCAGCACATCGGACAGGCCGGGCTTGAGCAACACGTCGTCGAAGGTCAGCGCCAGTTCGGGGCCGCCGCCGTTCGGTTTTTTGGCCATTGCCAACTCTCCTCGCCCGCCAGGACCGGAATATATGAGTGCGACCGCCCGGCTTGGTAAGGCCGGGGCTGGCGACTCTGGCCCCTGTGCGGAGTTGGCGAGGGGCGATAGCACGGCTTTTCCGCTGTGAACAGTCTGCCGGGCGGAATTTTGCCCGTATCCGCAAAAAGTTGGCGTGAACCGGCCCAACCGCCGAGACGACCAAAGGAAAGGTGTTTTGCGCGGGAGGCGACATGCGGGCGGGTGCATTCCTGACGGGTCTGATCCTCGGTTCGGCCCTGCTCGCCGGCCCCCTCGCCGCCCAAACCGACAAGACCTGGGATACCTGCATCGCGACCGACGGCACGCCTGCCAGCCGGCTCGCCGCCTGCACCGCCGTGATCGAGGCGAAGTCCGAAACCGGCCGCAGGCTTGCGGGCGCTTACTGTATCCGCGGCCACGAACTGACCGAGAGGCGTGAACTCGACGCGGCGCTCACCGACCTCGACGAAGCGGTCAGGCTCGATCCGACCTATGCGTGCGCGTTCAACAATCGCGGCCGCGCCTATGGTCTCAAGCGCGGGTACGATCGCGCCATCGCGGACTACAACGAGGCGCTCCGGCTCGATCCGAACTTCGCGCTGGCCTACAACAACCGCGGCATCGCCTGGCGCGGCAAGGGGGACCTCGACCAGGCGATCGCGGAATTCAGCATGGCGATCCGCGTCAATCCCACGTTTGCGCTGGCGTATGGCAAGGCCCTGGAATTGAAGCCCGGCCTCGAAACCGCAACCGCAAGCCTGAAGCGCCTCGGCGTTAACCCATAAAGCAGCAGCGGCATTGCCGCCGTTGTTGCGGCGGCGGCTTTGGCAGCATACTCGCGGGATGTTTCCCGCATCGCCATTCACCCGCGGTCTGGCGCTGAGTTGGCTGCTGATGCACGCGTCGGCCGCGTGTGCGCAGCCGCTTTCGGCCGAATGGCAGCGTTGCGCGAAAAGCGACACGGCGCCGGACGACGGCATTGCGGCTTGCACGGCGATCATCGATTCAGGCACCGCGCGCGGGCAGAACCTTTCCATCGCGCACTTTAACCGCGCCAATGGCTGGCTCGCCAAGGGTGAACTCGACCGCGCCATCGCGGACCTGTCGGGCGCGATCAGTCTCGATCGCGGCAACGCAAAGGCCTATTTCAACCGCGGCAATGCGTGGGGCAGGCTGCGCGCCCACGACCGCGCGATTCCGGATTTCGACGAAGCCATCAAGCTCGACCCGGGTTTTGTTGCGGCGCTGGTCGCGCGTGGCAGCGCGTATCAAGCCACCGGCGACCTCGACCGCGCCATCGTCGACTTCGACAGTGCGATCCGGCTTGCACCGGACGATGCCCGCTCGCTGGCGATGCGCGGCGTTGCGTGGCGCGCGAAGGGCGAGATGGATCTCGCGATTGCCGACTTCACGCGCGCCCTGGAGATAGCGCCGAACGATCCGCGGGTGCTGGGCGAGCGCGGCGCGTCACTGCATGCGGCCGGTCAACTCGACCGCGCACTTGCCGATTTTACCGAAGCCATCCGGCTCGACCCCCGGCGCACCTCGGCTTACGAACACCGTGGCCTCTTGCATCTGGCGCGCGGCAACCTCGATGCTGCGATCGCGGACTTCGATGAAGCGCTTCGACTCGACCCGGCCGATGTCGACACCCACGTCAGCCGCGGCACCGCGCGCCTGCTCAAGGGCGATCACGACCGTGCGTTTGCGGACTTCGAGGCCGCCTTGCGCATGGCGCCCGAACACGCCTTCGCGTGGAGCGCGCGCGGCAATGCGTTTCTCGGGCGCGGTGAATTCGACCGTGCGATCGCCGACTATGACCGCGCGATCAAACTCGCACCGGACTATCCCGTCACCTACTCCAATCGTGCGCGCGCCTGGCGCAACAAGGGCGATTTCGCGCGCGCCCTCGCCGATCTGGACAATGCGATCCGCCTCGCACCGGCGGACGCCGCCTCGTACAACAGCCGCGCCTGGACCTATCAGCTTGCCGGGCGCGACGCCGAGGGACTTGCCGACGCCAACAAGGCGATCGAGCTCAATCCGAACGACGCCAACGCGTTCGACACGCGGGGCACGATCCACGTGAAGCTCGGGCTGCGCGACAAGGCGGTGACGGATTTCCGCAAGGCGCTGGAGCTTAACCCCGGCCTGACGGTCAGCAGCGAGGCGCTGAGGAAGCTCGGCGCCGCGCGTCAGTAGTTGCGGCCATAGCCCGGCGGCGGGCCGTGGCGTTCGATCGCCTCGACGATCTCGCGATGCTTGCGGTCCTCACGCTTCATCGCCACCGCGACGAGGCCGTGGATCGAGGGCACAAGGAACAGCACAGGGAAGAGCCACCCGAAGATGAAGCAGAACACGATCAGCAGCACGTTGAATACGGCCGAGAACGGCTGGCCGTTGAACAGAAGGCCGAGCGGCGGCAGAAAAAACGCCAGGATGTAGATCATCTCTCCCTCCATGCCCCGGCGCAGACGCGGCGGGACAGCGATATATCTAGGAACGCATGCGCGTTCCGCAATGTTTCTTTGCGGCGGCGCGGGCTAAAAGGTGCCCTCGTCCCCTTCGAGTCCCGCCATGAGCCGCGACCGTCTCGTTCCCCTCATCATCGCGGTCGCGCTGTTCATGGAGAACATGGACTCCACGATCATCGCGACGTCGCTGCCCGCGATCGCCGCCGATATCGGCGCCAACCCGCTCGCGCTCAAGCTCGCCGTCACCTCCTACCTGCTCTCGCTCGCGGTGTTCATTCCGGCGAGCGGCTGGACCGCCGACCGCTTCGGCGCGCGCACGGTGTTCCGCGCCGCAATCGCGGTGTTCGTGGTCGGCTCGCTCGGCTGTGCACTCGCGAGTTCGATCGAAGGCTTCGTGATCGCGCGGATCGTACAGGGCATGGGCGGTGCGATGATGACGCCGGTCGGGCGGCTGGTGCTGGTGCGCTCGATCGACAAGCGCAATCTCGTCGACGCGATGGCGTGGGTGACGATGCCGGCGCTGATCGGGCCGATCATCGGGCCGCCGGTCGGCGGCTTCATCACCACTTACGCGAGCTGGCACTGGATCTTCATCATCAACGTGCCGATCGGACTGATCGGGATCGTGCTTGCCACCCGCTACATCGAGGATGTGCGGGTCGAGGGGCTGGAGCGCTTCGACCTCGTCGGCATGGCGCTCTCCGGGCTGGGTGTCGGGGGGCTGGCGTTCGGACTTTCGGTGGCGGGGCTTGGGATGCTGCCGCCGGTCGTCGTGATCGGTCTGATCGCCGCCGGCGCGATGTTCATGACCGCCTACGTGCTGCATGCCCGGCGGACGCCGACGCCGGTGCTCGATTTCTCGCTGATCTGCATCCCGACATTCCGCGCCAACGTGGTCGGGGGCTCGCTGTTCCGGCTCGGCATCGGCGCGCTGGCATTCTTGCTGCCGCTGATGCTCCAGCTCGGCTTCAACTACACGCCGCTCGAATCCGGGCTGGTGACGTTCACGGCGGCGGTCGGCGCGTTCACGATGAAGACGTTCGCGGCGCGGATCATCCGGCGGTTCGGCTTCCGCCGCATCCTCATCGTCAATTCGCTGATCGCATCGGCGCTGACCGCGGCCTGCGGACTGTTCACGCCGCTGACGCCCTTCGCCGTGATGGTCGCCGTGCTGCTGATCGGCGGGTTCTTCCGTTCGCTGCAATTCACCGCCACCAACGTCATTGCGTACGCGGACGTGGACGCGCGGCTGATGAGCCGGGCGACATCGCTGGTGAGCGTCGCGCAGCAGCTCTCGATTGCGGCCGGTGTCGCGGTCGGCGCGCTCGCGGTGGAAATCGCTGTGCAGGTCAACGGCACGGGAGTGATTACGGCGGAGGATTTCCACCCGGCGTTTTTCCTGATCGGCGCGATTTCAGCGTCATCGGCCTTGTTGTTCTGGACATTACCGCCGGATGCCGGCGCCTCGATGGCGGACCGCACGCCGATCGCCGCGCCAGATGCGTCGGATCAGCGCGTCGGTTGAAAGTAGTGCACAATCTTTCGGCCGATACGAAGCACGCGGCGCTCGATCACCAGATAGCAGATCACGCCGGCAGCGATGGCGATGAAGAACGCGCTGAAGATGTAGACCGTGGGGTTGATGCTGGGGAGGCCGATCGTGTGGATGATGGCGATCAGGAACGTTCGCTGCGCGAACGGGTGGATCAGATAAATCGAATAGGACGCGTCACCGAGCAGGAGGCCAATGCGGCTCTGGTGCGCACGCGCCCGCGGCTCCAGCATCAGTGCGCCGGTCACCGCCATGATCGACGGGATGGCATGCGAGACGAGACGCGGCAGCGCCATGTCATAGCCGTAGACCACGCCGATCCAGACGGCTCCTGCGATGACCAAGAGCGCGCCGAGCACTGCCCCACAGCGCGCGAGGTAGGGCGAAAGAATCGCCAGAATGATGCCGGAAAGAAACTCCAGCATGACCGGGTCGAGATAGCTGCTCAGGATTGGCCCGGTCGGCTGTAGCCACATACCAAGGATCATCAGGAGGCCAAAAATCGCGGCGATCACGATGAAACGCACGCGCAGGTCCGCGATCAGCAGACACAGTCCGAAGAACAGGTAAAAAAACGCTTCGTAATTCAGCGTCCAGCCGATCGTGAGGACCGGCGCGGCCAACCCGAGATTGGGATGCGTGGCCGGAATGAACAGGAACGACTTCACGATATGCACCGGATCGAGCTTCAGTTGGAAGAAGCTTTCCGGGGTGACCAATGCAACGATCACGTACGCTGCAGTGAACAGCCAGTACATCGGCACGACACGTATGGTACGCGCGAGCCAGAATGGGCCGGGGCCGCGGTTCTGTCCCTGCGTCGTCGTCCACATGATGAAGCCGGAGATCATGAAGAACAGATCGACGCCGACGGTGCCGAAGTGCGCCGTGTAGTAGACGAACGCCGGAATGCCCATCGCGTGTTGGAACACGATCAGTGCCGCCGCAACGGCGCGCAGATATTGGATCGCTACGACCGTCTCGACCGGCCGAGTTTGGCTAAGCGATTCAGGCACCGCGCGTGTTCCCGCGAAATCCGCTCGCCAGCAGATAGAGCTCGGAGGAATCGGCGCGGCTTGCCTGCGGCTTGACGTGCCGCACGGAGGCGTAGTCGCGTTTGAGTTCCGCAAGCAGCTTCGGATCGGTGCCGCCCTGCAGCACCTTGGTGAGAAAGCTGCCGCCCGGGCGCAGCACCTCGCGGGCGAACTCGATGCCGGCCTCCACCAGCGCCATGATCTTGAGCTGGTCGGTCTTCTTGTGGCCGGTGGCGTTGGCCGCCATGTCGGAGAGCACAACGTCGGCGCCGCCGCCGAGCATCTCATGAAGGGCGGCCGGCGCTTTCGGATCGAGGAAATCGATCTGGCGAAACGCGACGCCCGCGATCGGTTTCATCTCAAGGATATCGATCGCCACGACCTTGCCCCTGCCCTCCGCGATGCCGACGCGCTTGGCCGCGATGTCGCTCCAGCCGCCGGGCGCGGCGCCGAGATCGACCACGCGCGCGCCGGGCTTGAGCAGGCGGTACTTGTCGTCGATCTCGATCAGCTTGTAGGCGGCGCGCGAGCGCATGCCCTCGCGCTTGGCGCGCGCCACATAGGGGTCGTTGAGCTGGCGCTCGAGCCAGCGCTTCTGCGAAACAGTGCGGTTCTTCTTCGTCTTCAGCCGCACCTTGAGCGGACGCTCGTCGCGCGCGGTCACGGCGCTTACCCGCGCGCCCAGACGTCGTCGGCGCGCATCAGCTCGACCAGCATGCCTTCGCGCAAGCCGCGATCGGCGACGCGCAGACGCTCACAGGGGAATACGCGGCGGATCGCTTCGAGGATGGCGCAGCCCGCCAGCACCAGGTCGGCGCGCTCGGCGCCGATACACGGGCTTGCGACGCGTTCGTCGTAACTCATGGCGCGCAGCTCATCGAGCACGCACTGCACCTGACTGTCGATCATCCAGCAGCCGTCGACCTGGCGGCGGTCGTAGCGGCGCAGCCGCAGATGTAGCCCGGCGATGGTCGTCACGGTGCCGGATGTACCGAGGAGGTGCATCGTGCTCAGGTCGAGCCCGGCGCAGTGCTCGGCTGCGAATCGCCGCACGAGCGCCTCGACCTCCGCCGTCATGGCTTCGTAGAGGGCGTGGTCGACCTTCACCCCGCCATAACGCTCGGCGAGCGATACAACCCCGACCGGCAGCGATGCCCAGCCGCGAATCTGCGGGACCGGAGGCCCGCCGTCAGCCGGATGACTGCGCCCGAGCCGGACGATTTCGGACGATCCCCCACCAATGTCGAACAGAATCACGCCCTCGGCTGCAGGGTCCATCAGCGGCGTACAGCCGATCGCGGCCAGTTCGGCTTCAGTCTCGCGATCGACGATTTCGAGATCGAGGCCGACGTCGCGCTGCACGCGCGCGCGGAATTCCATGCCGTTCGCGGCGGAGCGGCAGGCCTCCGTGGCGATCAATCGTGCCCGCGTGACGGCGCGGTTGCGCATCTTGTCGCGGCAGATCGAGAGCGCCTCGATTGCGCGCTCGATGGCAGCCTCGCCAAGCCGCCCTGACGCCGCCATGCCCTCGCCGAGCCGGATGATGCGCGAAAACGCGTCGATGACCCGGAATCCCTCGCGCGCCGGGCGGGCGACCAGCAGACGGCAGTTGTTGGTGCCTAAATCCAGGGCGGCGTAGGCCGGACGCGGATGGTCGTGACTAGACCCGCCCTCCGGACGTGGATTGCGGGCTGGCCAGCGCCGACCCCACGGTGGCCGCCCTCGCGGCTCCCGCCGATGCACGGGGTCGAGGCCGGACGGAGTCCGGGCCTCGTCGTCCATCAATTAACCATCCTGCCGCGCCGAAGCACTTTCCTATGAGCTCGACGGCCCGCGGCCTGTTGTGTGCCTAGATCGAAAAAAGAGTATCAGCCCTGCAACTTGGCGCAATAGTTGGGCGTTAGGGAACTCGTATACAAAATACAACCGCCGGTCCG
>JAXDOA010000332.1:0-3520 GCA_034669125.1 Hyphomicrobiales bacterium | reverse complement strand
CAGGTGGCGGACTTCTTCTCGGCGGCGTGGATACACCAATCGTACAGGCGTCTGAGCATGGGGCGCCTGATAGCGGTGGGGGATGGGAAAGTCCAACGAGAGTCTATCGCTCGTCCCCGCGAAAGCGGGGACCCAGGGCTAAGACAAAGGCAAGACAAGAAAGAACTGGATTCCCGCTTACGCGGGAATGAGCGGAGAACGTGTAATCAGCGGCGCTTGCGGACGCGGCGGCTTTCCAGGGTCACTACCTTGCGGCGCGGATCGGCGTCGGCCGGCTCCTTGAGCAGTTTCTCGGCGATGCCAAACAGGCGCTCGCGGCGCTCCATTTCCTTCCAGACTTCTTTCGGCTGCACACCCGAGGCGACCCACAGCACCACGAGATTGTAGATGAGGTCGGCGCTTTCCTTGATGACCGCGTCGCGATTGCCGTTGATGGCGTCGATGACCACTTCGACGGCCTCTTCGGCGAGTTTCTTGGCGATCTTGGGGCGCCCGGAGCGCAACAGCCGCGCGGTGCGCGACCGCGCCGGATCGCCGTGCTTTGCGGCAATCACCCCGTCATGAAGGCGCTCGACCGAATCAGCCATGCACTGACCATAGCGCAAGTCAGTCTATCAGTTGTTAACAAGTGAATTTTTGACGCAATATCTGGCCGGGTCGGCCGGGCCCCGAAAATGAAACGGCGGCCCGAAGGCCGCCGCTCCACATCCGTCAGACTGATTACAAGGCGCCGCCCGTCGGCGACGGGGGCACGACCGGCGGGGCCTGACCGTTCTGGCCCGCCGCATTGCCGTAGTTGGTCGCTCCCGGCACGTTCACGTTCGGGCCACGATAACCGGGCTGGCCGCCCGAGCCGCCCCAGCGGCTGTAGTAGTCGCGGCCCTGCTGCGCCGGCGCCCCGTAATGACGCTGGTACACCGGAGCCTGCTGGTAGTGATAGGCCCGCGGCCCCGCGTAGCCGTAGGCGGGACCGCCGCTGTAGCCACCGGAGACCGGTTCCTCGTAGTAGCCCGGCGCATAGTAGTCGCGCCGGCTGTTCGCCGCCGCAACGGCGCCGATCGTGCCGATGATCGCGCCGAACGCCGCGAGCGGGACGGCCGGATTGGTGCGATAGCCGCGTCGCTTGCGCGCAGCGCTGATCTCGTCGCTTTGCTTGTATGAGTTGACTTGGGTGCCGCCCTCTCCGGCCTTTGCCGGGCCCAGGTCGAAGCTCGTCAGCGCGATCGCAATCGCCGTCGCGCCGATGAGCGTGGATTTGATGATCATGATGTTCTCCCAGGTTACCGCTCGGCGCTTCAGACTGAGCGACGCCGGGCGGCGGAGAAGTCGCTCGCTTTGGTAACGTGCGGCAGGATGCGCGAGTTCCATTGAATGGTTTTTGAACGCGATGCGCGGGTTGATGAATGACAAAAACGTAATGTTTATCGGGGGAATTCGGGCGTCCGCCAAGATAGGCCTGCGCGCGAAAGAGCCTTACTCCCCTTCCGCCAGCAGGCTCGCGTTTCCGCCCGCCGCTGCCGTGTTCACCGTCACCACCTGCTCAGTGGCGAAACGCCGCAGGTAATTCGGCCCGCCCGCCTTCGGACCGGTGCCGGACAATCCGATGCCGCCGAACGGCTGCGTGCCGACCACGGCGCCGATCATGTTGCGGTTGACGTAGACGTTGCCGTTGGCGAGCCGCCGCACGATGTGCTCGGCGGTATCGTCGATGCGCGAATGGATGCCGAGCGTCAGCCCGTAGCCGCCGGCGGCAATGTCGTCGAGCAACCGGTCCAGTTCGCCGGCGCGCCAGCGCACCACATGCAGGATCGGGCCGAACACTTCCTCGGTGAGGTCGCGCGCGCTTGTCAGCGCTATGATCGTCGGGGCTACGAAGGTGCCGGCACCCGGCGCGCCGTCGTGAGCCAAGATCACGCGGCTCTGGTGCGCGGCGATCCAGTTGTCGAGCTTGTCCCTTGCCTCCCGGTCGATCACCGGCCCCACATGCGTGGCGATCTCGCGCGGGTCGCCCACCACCAGCGCACGCACCGCGCCCTCGATCATCTCGATGATGCGGTCCGCCACGTCCTCCTGCACGCAGAGGAGCCGGAGCGCCGAGCAGCGCTGCCCGGCCGACCGGAACGCAGAGGTAATGACGTCGTCGGTCACCTGCTCGGGCAGCGCGGTCGCGTCCACGATCATGGCGTTAATACCGCCGGTCTCGGCGATCAGTGGCACGATCGGTCCGTCTTTCGCCGCGAGTGCGCGGTTGATCGACCATGCGACCTCGGTCGAGCCCGTGAAGGCGACGCCCGCAACACGCGGGTCCGCGGTCAGGGCAGCGCCGGCCTTGCCGTCGCCGATGACGAGATGCAGCGCGGATGTCGGCACGCCCGCGTCGTGCATCAATCGGACCGCCGCGGCGCCGGTCTGCGGCGTCTGCTCGGCGGGCTTGGCGATCGCGGAATTGCCCGCGACCAACGCCGCCACGATCTGGCCGGTGAAGATCGCGAGCGGGAAATTCCACGGGCTGATACAGACGAACACGCCGCGCCCGCGATTGATCAGATCGTTGGTCTCGCCGGTCGGCCCCGGCATGCGCTCCGGAACAAGCGCGCGCCGCGCCTCGCTCGCATAGTAGCGGCAGAAGTCGGCGGCCTCGCGCACTTCGGCGAGCGCATCGTCGAGCGTCTTGCCGCCTTCGGATTGCAGCAGCGCGATCAGCGCATCGCGGTTTCGCTCATAAAGATCGGCGATGCGCTCGAGCACGGCAGCGCGATCCGAGACCGGCGTTGCATTCCACGCGGCGAATCCTTTCGCCGCACCGGTCAACGCCGCCTCGACCGTCTCGCCCTTGGCCTGCGCAAGCGGAGCAGCCCGTTTCACCCCCGCCACCAGCGCCTCAAGGCTCGCGCGGTCGCCGAACTCGACCCCGGCGGAATTCTTGCGCACCGGCGCGTAAAGATCGCGCGGCACCGGAATGCGCGGATGCCGCGCGTGGCTCGCGTCCGCGATCCAGTCCTGCGGGCGCTTCAGGATGGTCGCGACCGGCACCGACGGATCGGCGGCGACCGAGACGAACGACGAGTTCGCGCCGTTCTCCAGCAGGCGCCGCACCAGATAGGCGAGCAGGTCGCGATGCCCGCCGACCGGCGCGTAGACGCGGCAGGCAGCAGCGGGCTCGTCCTCCAGCAGCGCCTCGTAGAGCGCCTCGCCCATGCCGTGCAGGCGCTGGAATTCGTAACCGGTGACGCCGCCTGCCTGCTCGATCACGCTCGCGACGGTGAGCGCATTGTGCGTGGCGAACTGTGGGTAGAGATGCGGGCGCGCGGCGAGCAGTTTGCGCACCGCGTCCATGTAGGACAGATCCGTCATCGCCTTGCGGGTGAACACCGGATAATCGGCGAGCCCGCGCTCCTGGGCGCGTTTCACCTCGGTGTCCCAGTAGGCGCCCTTGACCAGCCGCACCATCAGGCGGCGATCGAGCCGGTCGGCGATCTCGGCCAGCCAGTCGATGACGTCCGGTGCGCGCTTCTGATAG
>JAXDOA010000331.1:0-5566 GCA_034669125.1 Hyphomicrobiales bacterium | reverse complement strand
TAGGCGCCGCCGTTCATGCGCAGCGCGCCGCCGACCGCGCCCGGAATACCGCGCAGGAACGCAAGTCCCGCGATGCCGGCCTCCTGCGCGGCTTTCGCGACGCGCAGGTCGGGCGCCGCGGTGCCGGCACGCACGCGATTGCCTTCGGCCGCAATGTCGTTGAAGCCGCGCCCGAGCCGGATCACCACGCCGGCCACGCCGCCATCGCGCACGATCAGGTTCGACCCGAGGCCGATTGCCGTGGCGGGAATGTCAGCGGACAAGTTTGCCAGCAGATACGCGAGATCGCTCTCGTCCTCCGGCATGAACAGCGCCTGCGCCGGCCCGCCGACGCGAAACCAGGTGAGCGGCGCCAGAGGCTCGTTGCCGAGCAGCCGGCCGCGCAGGTGCGGCAGCTTTGTCTTCAACTGAGGAACGATGTCGGGGAAGGTCATCAGTGTTGACAGTAAGCGCGCACTGTTGACTGTCAACGGCGGAGGACCGTGCGGCGCAATGCGCTGTGCGCCCTACGCGATGCGCGCTATCGTACCATCATGGAACGCAGCCCGGAGAGAAAGGCACAGTTGCGCAAGGCGGCCGGCGACGCCATCGACCGCGCCATCGAAACGGGCGGCGATCCGTTCGAGCTGATGCTGCAAGCGACCGGCGAAGGGGTCAACATCTGCGTCCCTTACGTCCAGCAGCATCCGTTCTTTTCGCAAAAGCGGCATCTGTTCAAGACGTGGGAGGACCGCAAGCGCGACCGCGACGAGGCGGCGCTCGCGGCCGAGCCCGGCCCGATCGTGTGGGTGCGCCGTCAGTTCGACGACCATCGCCACGCCGCCTATCGGCTCGGCGATGTGAAAGGCTGGCACTGGTCGAACATCAGCGGCGGCATCAACCACCTGGCCAACCGCTACTATCTGCACGCCTACGTCATGTGCGACGGCATCATCGCGGGCGAACTGGCGCATCGCTGCATCCACGGCCCGCCGCCGCACCGCATCAAGGTGTGCATCACCAAAAAGGGCAACGAAAAATTCTGGCCGGCGATCGAGGCGGTCGGACCGACGAAGCCTGCTCCGGTTTACAAACGCAGACGTTATCAGCCGCGGAGACGGATACGGAGGGCGGAATAAGCGCCGTAGGGCGCAATAAGCATGTCCATGCGAAGGCGGGGCGACGCCCATCCCGTAGGGCGCAATAAGCATGCCCCCGCGAAAGCGGGGGCGACGCGCAGCGGAGCGCATTGCGCCGACCTCGCCCGGCGGTGGCAATGGCGCAATGCGCTGCGCTTATTGCGCCCTACGCTCCGAGCGCTATCGTGTCGCCATGCCAACTATGCTGACAACACTATCGAGCGCGGTCGTCGTAACGCTCGCATGGACGGGATTTGCCATGGCACAGAATCGCATCGTCATGTCTTCCGAGTGGGGAACGGTCACGGCCGAACTCGTGGATAACGAGGCGACGCGGGCGCTGGTCGCGATGCTGCCCGTCACGCTCGCGATGCGCGACCATTTGCGTCAGGAAAAGACCGGCGATCTCCCTTCGCCGCTGCCGGAGGTGGCGCGGCAGACGCCTTTTGCCAAAGGCACACTGGGGCTGTGGAGCGCGGACCATTTCGTCATCTACTATCGCGATGGCCACGTCCCGCAGCCGGGGATCGTCATCCTTGGGCACGTGTCCGATGACGTCTCGATCTTCGATCGGCCGGGTTCGGTCACCGTGCGCGTGGAGCGCGGGCAGTAAGAGGGCGGCAGGAGGGGCGCAATAAGCGAGGCGGAGCGGAGCGCATTGCACCGGAAGTGCCTTAGCCCATACGGGGCAATGGAGCGTCGCTCATGCGTGCTTTCTGATTGTTCACCCCTCAATTTACTCTCTTACCCCGCGAAGCGATCGCGCGTGTTACCATCCGATCGACATTCTCCGTGTCACCATAGATCTCCTGGAGAGCCACTTCATACATCTGGTAGGCAGCGAGAACAGAAACCCGATCAATCTCGCCGTGTGTGCCAAGGTTTCCAAGAAGTCGAAGCGCGTCGAATATCCTTACGACCCTCTGGTCTTTCTTGAGCTCGTATTCAATGACCTCCGGCTTTTGTCCCTTGAGCTTGCGCGTAAGAGCTTCCTGCTCGCGCTTCCTGAATAGGCCAATGCGTTTTGCAAGCGCAAGCGGCTTGCGCGGGCCTGTTCGCTCGTACTTCTTGATTCTCTTATCGTCGAGTAGCCTTTCAAGACTCGCGCGCAGTCTGTTCGCGCACGCGCTTCGGTCGGACCACAAGGCTTGAAACGACTGCTTCAACTCCCTAACCACGTCCTCTGGACAGTTCTTTGGAATCTTGATGACCGGCGGTGCGGGGAACATCCCGCGCGGACGCAAATATGAGATGAAGTTCTGCCTAAGTTCTTCGTCGATCTCCTCAACGACCTCAGTGTCTCCGCTCATAACAACCAGTTCGCCACATTCGGACACCCCGCACTTCAGCACCGCATAGAAGCGTTCAATCGTCCAATCTGGCTCCCATGCATCCTCTTCGCGACGCGCAATTTCGGAATATCGGGGTTCCTCGACCTTTAGCTGTCCGTTCACTAGCGCCAGCCGACCGTGCTCGCAGTGCGGACAAGGAAAGGGAGGGATATTCCCTCGGGAGAATGACTCCGCCCACAGTGACACGTCGACCATCTATCCAGCCCTACGCAGCGATTCCGCGCCTCGGTTTGATCATGTTTCGACCTGCGCCGGTCATGGTGCGGAGCGTCTTGAACAAACCTGTTTTCCCACGTGGTACCTGGGTCATCGTGAGCACACGGAGCGATTGCGGGTGACGCCCCTGCATTCGGATGATCTGAAGCCGACCGAGAGCCCGTGCGATCTCATCGCCTATAATTTGCCCGGCTAGCAGACGCCGCAGGAAGCTAGCCAAAATATCCACTGCCTGGATCAGTGTATCGGATCGTGAGTCCACGAAGGCCACGTGCTCGGTAATCATCTTTTTGATGTCGTAGCCATCAACCATCTCGCGCGGCCGGTTCGGGTACCACATCTCCTTGCGCATGGAGAACTTGCGCTCAAAATAGCGGTAGTCAAAGGCCGGGTCTTGGACCATCCGCATGGGTTCGTCCCGTGTCCGACTCTCTTGCAACGGCGCAAACGCGTCACGCCACCATTGCTCTTGATTGGTGATACGCCGTGGGTCTTTGGCATCGATCGTCCACTCAAATTCAGCAAGTTCGCGCGGGCGACGCTGAGCGAAATACATGGTCGTTTCCTCGACAGCCCATGCCACCAAATCGCTCATCAAAACACATTGGATGTATAACTGCGCCGGCATGCGCTCCAACACGCGTCGCAGATCCCATACCTGTCGGACAAAGTTAGGATGATGCCGCGGTACCAAATACCGAGTAATACCCTCGCATTGTCCAACCTTGTGTCGGTCGATCCCTTGCGCGTCCTCGCGCGACACATCAATCGCACAGGCATGTAGTAGCCCGTCGTGCCGGTGCAGTACATCGACTAATGTCTCAAGCTGGGCCACTGAAAGTGAGCCCCCCTTCAGTTCGCCATCGACGTGCGGCCATGATTTACTGATCCGGTCGATCTCGCGCCGTGTCTGCCCGACTTCCTTGTGCGGAAGAGCCAGGGAACAGACTACACTCCACCCGCTTGCCGGAGTGAACGAGCCCCCCTCGTCAATAAAGAACCGCATCAGCCATCCCCTTCAACTCCCCCGGCAGCGCATAGGCCCACTGCGTGATGTTGCCCGCGCCGAGGCACACCACGTAGTCGCCCGGGCGCGCGATGTCGCGCACCATGCGAGCCAGTTGCGCGGCGTCGTCGAGCGTGGCCACCCGCCGGTGCCCGCGCGCGCGCAGGCCCGCCACCAGCGTGTCGCGGTCGGCGCCCGGGATCGGCGCTTCGCCCGCCGCATAGACATGCGCGATGATCACCGCGTCGGCGTCGTTGAAGCAGGTGCAGAACTGGTCGAACAGCGCGGCGAGCCGCGTGTAGCGGTGCGGCTGCATCACGGCGATCACCTGGCCGTTGGTCGACTCGCGCGCGGCTTTGAGCACGGCGGCGATCTCCACCGGGTGATGGCCGTAGTCGTCGAAGATCGCGACACCGTTCCAGTCGCCGGTGCGGGTGAAGCGGCGCTTGACGCCGCCGAAGCCCGCGAGACCCTTGCGGATCTGATCGTCGGTGATCCCGAGTTCGCGCGCGACCGCAATCGCCGACGTGGCGTTGAGCGCGTTGTGCCGCCCCGGCATCGGCAGCGTGAGGCCGGCGATCTCATGCACCGCATGCCCGTCGCGCTCGCGGAACGCGACGGTGAACTGGGAGCCCGCGCCCTGCGGCGACAGACTGACGAGACGCGCGTCCGCCTGCGGGTTCTCGCCGTAGGTGATGACGCGGCGGTCCTCGATGCGCCCCACTAACGTTTGCACCGCCGGATGATCGATGCACATCACGGCGAAGCCGTAGAACGGCAGGTTGGTGATGAAGCTTTCGAACGCCGCCTCGATCGCCTCGAAAGTCTTGAAGTGGTCGAGATGCTCGGGATCGATGTTGGTGACGATCGCCACATCCGCCGGCAGCTTGAGGAAGGTGCCGTCGGATTCGTCCGCCTCGACCACCATCCAGTCGCCGGCGCCGAGCCGCGCGTTGGTGCCGTAGGCGTTGATGATGCCGCCGTTGATCACGGTCGGATCGAAGCCGCCGGCATCGAGCAGGGTCGCGACCATCGAGGTGGTGGTGGTCTTGCCGTGCGTGCCCGCGATTGCGACGCAGCGCTTGAGCCGCATCAGCTCGGCCAGCATCTCGGCGCGGCGCACCACGGGGAGCCGGCGCGCGCGCGCCGCCACGAGTTCCGGGTTGTCGCGCTTGATCGCGGTCGAGACCACTACGACTTCGGCAAAGCCGAGGTTTTCCGCCGCGTGGCCGACCGCGATACTGGCGCCTTTGTCGCGCAGGCGCTTGACGTTGGCGGAGTCGGAGGCGTCCGAGCCCTGCACCGTGTAGCCGAGATTGATCAGCACCTCGGCGATGCCGCTCATGCCGATGCCGCCGATGCCGACGAAGTGAATCGGTCCAATATCCGTCGGCAGTTTCATTGAAGGCTTCCCCGCGCGAAATTACCGCGCAGCCGGTATCACATTCGCCACGCGCAACACCAGATCGGCGAGGCGGTCCGCGGCATCGAGCACACCGGCGGATTTGCCACCCGCTGCCATGGCGGCGAGTTTCGAAGGATCGGTCGCCAGCGTCGTGATTTCCCCGCCAAGCCGATCGGGCGTGAAGTCGTCCTGCCGCAGCACGATCGCGCCGCCGGCTCTGGCCAGCACGTTGGCGTTGGCAAGCTGATCCTGATCGAGCGCGCCCGGCAGCGGCACCAGGACCGACGGCCGGCCGATGGCGGCGAGTTCGGCTACCGTCGAGGCGCCAGAGCGCGAGACGACGAGGTGCGATGCGGCGATGCGCGCCGGCAAATCGGCAAAGAACGGCGCGACCTCGGCGTTGACGCCAAGCCGCGCATAGGCGTCGCGCACGCGCGTCTCGTCCTCGCCCCTCGCCTGCTGCATGACC
>JAXDOA010000330.1:0-2765 GCA_034669125.1 Hyphomicrobiales bacterium | reverse complement strand
GGTCGTCGCCGGAGCACGGGCGACCATTGGGCGCCTCCAACCTGCGCTCTATATCGAGAACGATCGCGCCGATCGCTCGCGACGCTTGATTTCGCTGCTGTTCGATATCGGCTATCGACTGTGGTGGCACATCACGCCACTGTTCAATCCGAAGAATTTCTTCGGCCATCCGCAGGACATCTTCAACAACGTGGTGTCGTTCAACATGATCGGTTTTCCGCGCGCCAATCCGCCGGCAATCCAGTTGCCGGAAATTCTCAGCCCGGACGATTTTGCCGGGCAGCCCGGCGCGCTTGCGCGCCGCTAGATCGGTTCGAACCGCAACGCCGGAGGGCATTCGATGGACGCAAACAGCCAGATCGGTTTTGCGCTGAACCACATCGCCAATTTCGACGCGGCGATGGTGCAGATGAACCTGCAGCGCTTCTGGGCCGAGACGCTCGCGCAGCCGCGTTACGCCGATCCGAAGCGGCTTTTGCGCTACGGCTTCAAGGTCTATTCGCAGCACGACGAGGACGGCATCATCCAGGAGATCTTCCGCCGCATCGGCATGGGCCCGCGCACCTTCGTCGAATTCGGGGTGGAGACCGGCATCGAATGCAACACCGTCAAGCTGCTGATCGAGGGCTGGAGCGGACTGTGGATCGAGGCGAACGCGCAGGCCGCCAAGGCGATTGGTTCAACCTTTGCGGAATTCCTGAAGGACCGGCGCCTGACGCTGTCGCAAAGTCTGGTGACGGCTGAGAACATCGACACGTTGATCGCAAATGCCGGACTCAAGGGCGAAATCGACCTCCTGAGCATCGACATCGACTTCAACGATTACTGGGTGTGGAAGGCGATCACGGCGGTCAGCCCTCGCGTTGTGGCGATCGAGTACAATGCGGGATTGCGGCCACCGATGTCGCTCACCGTGCCCTATCAGCCGAACCGCGCCGGTGGCGGCACCAACTACTTCGGCGCAAGTCTTGAGGCATTGGTCCGGCTCGGACGCACCAAGGGCTATCGCGTGGTCGGGTGCAATATTTCGGGCTCGAATGCGTTCTTCGTGCGCGAGGATCTGTGCGCGGATCATTTCATCGAGCCCGCCACCGCGGAGGAGCATTACGAGCCGCCGCGCCATTTCTTTTCGTTCTTGCTCGCGGGCCCTCAAGCGCCGCAGCCCGGGCCTTACGTGGCTGTGTAGCAAATGCGTTCCGCCGCGTCGCTCCCGCGCCTTGTCAAGAATGTGGTGCTCGGGCATACCGGCCGCGCCGGAGAGGTGGCCGAGTGGCTGAAGGCGGCGGTTTGCTAAACCGTTATACGGGGAAACCCGTATCAAGGGTTCGAATCCCTTCCTCTCCGCCAACTAAAATTTTGATATTGTTGAAATTTTCCGCTTCGTGAGCATGGCGGCCAGCATGAAGCGAACGGACCCGCTTTCTAACGCTCCCGGTCCAGGCACCGATCAGCTACTCGCTTCAGCGATCAGCCAACACCGAGCGGGGCAGCTTGCCGAGGCCGAACAGCTTTACCGGCAGGTCCTTACCGCTGATCCCGCAAACGCCGATGCGCTCCACCTGCTCGGTATTGTGGCTCATCAGCGCGGCCAGCACGAAACCGCGGTCGATCTCATCGGCCGGGCCATTGCGTACGGGGCTCCGCTGCCGCAGTTCCACTACAATCTCGGACTCGCTCTGGCTGCGCTTGGACGTTCGGATGACGCCGCGACGCAATTCACCAGGGCGATCGCTCTGAAGGACGACTATGCCGACGCTCACGCCAGCCTCGGCGATGCGCAGCGTGCTCAGGGCCTGATGGAACAGGCGCTCCGCACCTATCAGCGCGCAGGGCAGCTCAAGGCGCCGTCTGCCGAGCTACACAACAACATCGGCGCCACGCTTCTTGCACTGGGACGGGTCGACGAGGGGATCGCGCGCTGCGAACGGGCTTTGGCGATCAAGCCCGACCTGTTCGAGGCGCACGTGAACCTCGCGAGATTGCACTACGTAGCAGGGAGGGCAGCGCAAGCCACCGCTTTCGCCGCTCGTGCGCTCGACCTGCGGGAAACCCTTGAGGCAAAGGCGGTCTTCGTCCGATGCGTGCGGGACACGAAGGCGACCGGCGACGTCGGACCGCTTCGTGGATTGATCCTCAGAGGCTTGACGGAACCGTGGGGGCGCCCCGACGAGCTTGCGGCCTTCGCAACTAGCATCGTCTTGCGCGATGACGCCTTGCGGGCAGCCGTCTCGCGCGCTGCGGCCGAATGGCCGCGGCATCTGCCAGCGCGGGAATACTCAAACCCTGCGTTGTTGCCTGCCCTGCATGACCGGCTCCTGCAGTGCCTGCTCGCAGTCACACCTGTTGTCGATATCGCGCTGGAGCAGTTCCTGACCGGTGTTCGCCGCGTCATGCTCGAAACCGCAATGCACGCGGACGTCACCGGGCCGGACGACGGGCTGCTTCGCTTCTATTGTGCTCTTGCGCGGCAATGTTTCGTCAACGAGTACGTTTTCTTCTGCGGCGCCGATGAGGCGAGCGACGCTCAAAGACTGCGCGATTCACTCGCGCAGGCGCTCGCGAGCGGCGCGCCTGTTTCCCCGCTGCGGGCAGTCGCGATCGCGGCGTACTTTCCGCTCTACACGCTTCCTGAGGCGCAGGAGCTGGAAACGCGGGCTTGGCCGGATTGCATCAACGAATTGCTGACACAACAGATTCGCGAGCCGCGCGAAGAGCGTCTGCTGCGCGCGTCGATCCCTCGCCTGACCGCTATCGAGGACGATGTC
>JAXDOA010000329.1:0-2521 GCA_034669125.1 Hyphomicrobiales bacterium | reverse complement strand
GCTCGCCGCCGGAGTTCCGGTGGCGATGATCCATCGCGGCCTCGACGCCTACATCGAACGCCAGGCCACCGAAGAGGTCCGCCTCGCCGCGCGGCGCGCGATCGCGCGGGCGGAATGGCGCATCGGCCAATCGATTGCGGCGCTGTCGGAAATCGGAACGGCGGGGTTGAAGAGCTGCGCCGATATCGACCCCGGCGCGGTGCGCCGCGCCGTCATGGCGACGACCCCGCTCAAGGAAATCTCCGTCGCGGACGAGGCCGGCAATTCGCGCTGCCTGACATCCGGAACCGTCACACAGGCGCCGATGCTGTCGCGCGAACTGCGCACCGCCGACGATCGCGTTTTCCTCGCGGTGATTCGGCCGGCTGAGCTGGATGCGCGCGCCTTGCGCGTCGCCTGGCGCCGGGCGGCCGATCCGTTGCAGCTTGTCGGCCATATTCCCACGGATGCGTTTCTCCCCGATGGCTCCTCGGGCAAGGCGGCAAGCGATCCGATCGTCCGCGTGATGCTCAGCGAGGGGACATTGATCGCGGCCCCGGCTGAAGGCCGCGAGGGTGCGGCGGAGGATGGCGACACCATTCGCGCCCAGAACCAGTCGACGCGCTATCCGTTGCTCGCGACCGCGACGGTGTCGCGTGCCGCGGTGTTTGCCGAGCACAGCGATCTACGCGCCGTCGGCGCCCTGATCGGCGCGGTGCTGGCCTTGCTGACGCTCACGCTGGCGCTTGTGCTGCCGTGGCGTACCCGCTCGAACCCAATCGCCGAAATGGAGCGCGCACTCGAAGCAAATGAATTCATTCCCTATTATCAGCCGGTCGTCGATCTGCGCAGCGGCGCGATTGTCGGCGCCGAGGTCCTGATGCGCTGGCGCAAGCGCGACGGCACGGTGATCCCACCGGCCGTGTTCATCCCGCTCGCCGAGTCTTCGGGGCTCATTCTGGAGATGACGCGCGTTATGATGAGCGCGGCGCGTGACGAATTCGCCCAGGTGCTGGGCCTGAGGCCGCGCGTGAAATTCGGCTTCAATCTGACGGCACGTCATTTCAGCAACGAGGCGGTCGTCGAGGAAATCCGCGAGGTTTTCGCCGGATCGCCGATCCGGCTGTCGCAGATCGTGCTCGAGGTCACGGAGCGCGAGCCGCTTGAGGATCTCGACATGGCGCGGCGCGTCATCGCCGCGTTGCAGGACCTTGGTTGCAAGGTCGCGATCGACGACGTCGGGACCGGCCATGGCGGCCTGTCTTACATGCTCAAGCTTGGCGCCAACTACATCAAGGTCGACAAGATGTTCATCGACGCGATCGGGACCGAGCGCTATTCGACCACAATCATCGAAACGCTGGTCGAACTCGCCCACAGCATGCGCATGGAGATCGTCGCCGAGGGCGTCGAGAACTTCGACCAGGTGAAATATCTGCGCGAGCGCGGGATTTTCCTCGCCCAAGGCTACGCTTTTGCCCCGCCGCTGCCGGGTTCGTTGTTCCGCCAGCTGCTGGAAGCAGCCCATCCGCTCGCGACCGGAACAATCGTGGGCGACACTCCGGCCGCGGTCGACGAGTTCATGGCGGCGCGCGACAGAGTCGCGGCGGCGTGACGTTAACCAAGTGCTAACCATGTCGGGTCGACACCTGATGCTGGGGTCCGACGCGCCGTAGGGCGGCGGCAGGCCCGCCTCGACGCTCGTGAGCGGAAAGATCGGCCCGTGGTTTCGCCGAAGCTCTGGAAGCTGGCAGCAATTCCCTTCGGGCTCGCACTCGCGGGCGTGCCGGCGGCAGCCGTGCACACATGGCTCAGCCACTACATCGAGCAGGACGGCGTCAACGAACTGAACGTGTCGGCCAAACGCGTGATCGCGTTGACCGAGACGCGGCTCGCGCGTGTCATGGAAGGGCTCGACGACCTGGCGGCGCGCGGCGTCCGCTCCTGTACCGACGCCGACCGCGACGCCATGAACGAGATGTCGTTCCGCGTCGTGCCGGTCAAGGAAGTCTCCGTCGTCGACTCTGACGGTGCAACGATTTGCACAAACCTCGCGATTCCGCTGGCGCAACGGACGGTGGTTTCCGCGCCGATCGAGAGCGCGCACAGCGAGATCGTGATCGAGGTGATCCGGCTCGGCGAGGGCAACGACAACGGACTGCGTATCCGCCGCACGATCGCGGACGGGTCATGGCTCGCGGCCTTGATCCCCTCGGACCTGCTGATCCCGCGCATTTCGCCCAGTGGTGGACCCGTCGCCGTCAACGCGACCCTCGCGACCACGGACGGCACAGTGATCGGGGCGCGTACCGCCGCACAATCCGATGACACGAGGCCCCTTGAACCGCTGATCGCGCGCATCAGGTCCGAACGGTTCGGAATTCTCGTCACGACCTCGATGCCGCGCGCGCGCGTGCTCGCCGGCCATATCGATCTGATCTTGATGGCGTCCGGCGGTACCGGGTCGAGCGCTGGGCTGTTTCTTGCGCTGGTCGCGTTGCGCCCGTGGCGGTCGCGGGGCTATCCGGCCGTCGAGGTTGCG
>JAXDOA010000328.1:0-4738 GCA_034669125.1 Hyphomicrobiales bacterium | reverse complement strand
CGCCGGCCTCGACCCGCGCCAGCTTGTTTTGGATCGCGAAATCAATGGCTTGGTAGTAGCAGATTTCGAAGTGCAGGAACGGATGGTGCTCGACCGCGCCCCAGTGGCGGCCGTAGAGCGTGTGTGAGCCGATGAAGTTGATCGCGCCAGCGATGGTGCGGCCGGCGCGCTTTGCCATCACGAGGAGCACGTGCTCGCGCATGGTTTCGCCGATCAGCGAGTAGAACTGGCGCGTCAGATACGGCCGGCCCCATTTGCGCGAGCCGGTGTCCATGTAGAACGCGAAGAACGTGTCCCAAACGCTTTCAGTCAGGTCGGAACCGGTCAGCCACTGCACCTCGATGCCGTGCTCCAGCGCCTCGCGCCGCTCACGCTTGATCGCCTTGCGCTTGCGCGCCGCGAGCGCGTTGAGGAAATCGTCGAAGGTCGCGTAGTTCGCATTCTCCCAATGGAACTGCTGATCGTTGCGCTGGAGGTAGCCGAGCTCGCCGAGCAGGCGCCATTCTGTTTCCGGCGCGAACGTGACGTGCACGGATGACGCTTCGCGCAGCTTGGCGAGTTCGAGCAGGCCGCTCGCCAATCCCTGACGGATGCTGTCGGCGTTTTCGCCCGGCGGCACCAGCAGCCGCCGCCCGGTCGCAGGGGTGAACGGCACCGACACCTGTACCTTCGGGTAATAGCTGCCGCCGGCGCGCTCGTAAGCTTCGGCCCAGCCGGCATCGAACACGTATTCGCCGCGCGAGTGCGATTTGAGATACGCTGGCACCACGCCGAGCACGGCGCCATCCGCGGTCTCGGCGACAAGATGCTGCGGCTGCCAGCCGGTGCGTGCCGTGGCTGACGCGGAGGCTTCCAGCGCGGAGAGAAAAGCGTGACTGATGAAAGGGTTATAGGCCTGATCTTGAGATTTTGAATCCGCCGGGTTGGCGCAAGCGTCCCACGCGGCGGCCGGAACGTCGGCGATCGCGGAAACAACGCGGATGCGCAAATCGGTGCTCATGGAATGCGCCATTTGCGCATGATCTTATCCGAAAACCGGTACCCACTTTTCGGGATCATGCGCTACGGCCTGAACCCCTCGAAGATCATCTGGTTCGCCCACGTCCTCGCCCGCTGACGATCTTGTTCGGTGCGCACCGTCCAGGCGAGCAGCGGCAGCCCGAAAACATTGCGAGCAATCCACGGGCCAGGGGAGGGCAGGTCCTTCACGTGATAGGCGATAAAGTGCGGCCGCGTCCGCGGGGCATGGAGCAGGAAGGCGAGCGAGCGCTTCTGACTGTCCGACAGCTCATACCATTCGGAGTCTTTGTAGTAGCGCTCCGCCACGATGCCGCGCGGCAGGCCTGGTGCGATATTGCGCAGCGCCGCGATCGGCGCGGGATCAAACGACATCACGGCGACCGGCCCTGCATAGTTTTTCAGCACCTCGGCGGCGCGGGCGACCAGCCTGAGATCGCCGTCAAACCGGCTCTTCAGTTCGATCACCAGCGGCGTGCGGCCGGCCACGAGATCGCATAGCTCGCCCAACGTCATGATACGGTCGGAGGTGGCCTTGAACGGCACGTCCTTGAGGCCCGCCGCCGTCATTGCGGCGAGCAACCGCGAGCCGAGCGTCAGGCGGCCGAGTGCAAAGTCATGGTGCACCATGGCTTCGCCGTCGGCGGAAATCTGCAGGTCGGTCTCGATGGAAAAGCCGCCGTCGATGGCTGCCTGGAATGCCGAGGCGGTGTTCTCGATCACGCCGGCCGCTGCATCATGCAAGCCGCGATGCGCAACGGGGCGGGCGGTAAGCCATTTTAGGTCGCGCATGGTCTTGTCCCGACCTGCCTCCGCCCGCCGAAGCATTGGTCCACACGATAGGGCCGTGCCAGGGCTTCGCGCAGGCGGGAAACCGGTGCCCACTTTTCGGGACCATGCGCGTCACGACACCTCGAACATGCCCTCGACCTCGACAGCGGCATCGAGCGGCAGCACCGAGACGCCGATGGTGGTGCGGGCGTGGCGGCCCTTGTCGCCGAACGCCGTGACCATCAGGTCGGAGGCGCCGTTCATTACCTTGGGGGTCTCCAGGAAGTCGGGCGTCGCGTTGATGAAGCCGCCGAGCCGCACCACGCGTTGCACCTTGTCGAGATCGCCCAGCGCGACCTTGATCTGGGCCATCAGGTTCATGGCGCACTGACGCGCCGCCTTCTGCCCATTTTCGATCGATACCGACCCGCCGAGCTTGCCGGTCGCGACCAGCTTGCCCTCCGCGTCGAAACAGAGCTGGCCGGACACCACCAGCAGGTTGCCGGTGCGCACGAACCCGACGTAGTTGGCGACCGGCGCGGCCGGCGTTCCGAGCGTGATCCCCAGATCCGCAAGCTTTTTTTCAACTGTTCCCGGCATAGTCGCCTCCACCTCGTTGGCGGAAAGTCTTGGCTGATCGGGCGCGCAGGCGCAAGCGGATCGGGGAGGATACGGAGTTGCGACGCACGCAACACCCCTCTATGGTCCGCGCAAATTGCGGGAGCTTCGAATGATTTCAGTTACTCCAGTCCGCCTTGGTTTTGTCGCAATGTTGACCGCCGCCGCCGGGACGTTCGGCGCGCATGAAGCGGCGATTGCCCAAGGACCGGGCGCCCCCGTCAAGCTCGCCCCGCATGTGGCGATCTATGACCTGACCCTGACCAGTTCGCGCGGGAAGCGCTCGCTGGAGGGGGTGCGCGGCCGCATCGTCTACGATTTCTCCGGCAGCGCCTGCGAGGGCTACGCGCTCAACTTCCGCCAGGTGACCGAGCTCGATAGCGGCGAGGGCAAGGTCGCGCTCAGCGACCTGCGCACCGCCACCTGGGAAGAGGGCGGGGGCAAGAGCTTCCGCTTCAAGTCGCAGAACTACATGGACAGCAAGCAGATCGGCGACGTCGACGGGCGCGCCGACCGCCGCAGCAGCAACGTCGCCGTCAGGCTGAACAAGCCCGAGGACAAGAAATTCGACGCCGGCAAGGTGGTGTTCCCGACGGAGCACATGCGTCTGCTGATCGAGGCCGCGCAGGCTGGCCAGACGCTGTACGAGATCGCGGTGTTCGACGGCTCGGAATCGGGCGAGAAAATCTATCAGTCGCTCTCGGTGATCGGACGCCGCATCGAGCCGGACAAGAAGCCGGACAATGACGCCGCGGCGGGCAAGGACTCGCTCGACGGGCTGGCGCGCTGGCCGGTCACCATCAGCTATTTCGACAAGACCGAGAAGAAGGCGGACGACCAGCCCGGCGAGCAGACCCCGATCTATGCCATCACGTTCGAGATGTACGAGAACGGCATCTCGCGCGCACTCCGCCTCGACTACGGCGACTTCGTCATTGACGGCAAGATGAGCTCGCTGGAAGTCAAGAAGGCGAGCGCCTGCAAGTAGGCGTCGAACGCAACTCTGTTGAGATTGTGAATTGCCCGGCGGGCGATTGTCCGCGCGCTCGCGATAGCGCACGATCCCGGCATGACTGACCGCGCGACCCGCAACGTCCTCTGGATCATGTGCGACCAGCTTCGCCACGACTATCTGGGCTGCACCGGACATCCCACTCTGAAAACCCCGAACATCGACGCGCTGGCCGCGCGCGGCGTGCGGTTTTCCAACGCCTATGTGCAGTCGCCGATTTGCGGTCCCTCGCGCATGAGCTTCTACACGGGGCGCTACATGCGCTCGCACGGCTCGCACTGGAACGGCTGGCCGCTGCGCGTCGGCGAGCCGACGCTCGGCGATCACCTCAAGAAGATCGGCGTGCGCAATGTGCTGGTCGGCAAGACTCACATGGCGCCCGACCTCGAAGGCATGAAGATGCTCGGCATCGCGCCGGATTCGATCATCGGCGTGCATGTGGCCGAATGCGGATTCGAGCCGTACGAACGTGACGACGGGCTGCATCCCGATGCACGGCCGCGGCCGCGCTACGACACCTACTTGCGCGAGCGCGGCTACGATGCGCCGAACCCGTGGGAGCAGTGGGCCAATTCAGGCGAGGCGGCGGACGGCACGCTGCAGAACGGCTGGCTGCTGGCGCATGCCGACAAGGCGGCGCGCATTCCTGAGGAAGAATCCGAGACGCCCTACATGACGCGGCGCGCGATGGATTTCATCACGGAGGCGCAAGCCGACGGGCGGCCGTGGTGCCTGCATCTCTCCTACATCAAGCCGCACTGGCCCTACATCGCGCCCGAGCCTTACGCGAGCATGTATGCGGCCGCCGACATGCTGCCGGCGGTCCGCTCGCAGAAGGAGCGGCAGGAGGCCCATCCCGTGTTCGCCGCCTACATGGACATGCGCTACTCGCGCAATATGGCGCGCGACGAGGCGCGGGAAAAAGTCATTCCCACCTACATGGGGCTGATCAAGCAGATCGACGATCAGATGGGCGTGCTGATGCGCTTTCTGGAGGAGCGCGGTCTCATCGATACCACGATGATCGTTTTCACCTCGGATCACGGTGATTATCTCGGCGATCACTGGATGGGCGAGAAGGACCTGTTCCACGAGCAGTCCGCCAAGATCCCGCTGATTGTGATCGATCCGTCGGAGGCGGCCGAGCGTACGCGCGGCACGGTCAGCGATGCCTTGGTCGAGGGGATCGATCTTGCGCCGACCTTCATCGAATACTTCGGGGCCAAGGTGCCAAATCACATTCTGGAAGGGCGTTCGCTGATGCCGCTCTTGCGCGGCGAGACGCCGCCAGGCTGGCGCGAGGCGGTGTTCTCGGAACTC
>JAXDOA010000327.1:0-7319 GCA_034669125.1 Hyphomicrobiales bacterium | reverse complement strand
GATTTTAGGTGTCTGTACCGGCAGGTTGCACTACCGGGCAGACTGGAGGCGGGAAGGTAAGTTCCCGAGTCCGTAGGGGAATCTAACACTTCCCGCGCATCGGCTCAAGCGTGCCCACCAGCAATGGAGGGTAAGCCGTGACTTGGGTTAATTCTTACACCCGCTTCCGGTTTGGCCGCCTTGAGCACGTCCGCGGACACTTCCGCGGGCCGCCCTAGGCTCCGAGCCTGACGACCTAGGGGGCTTGCGACTTTGCGGCCCTTTGGTCTTGACCGTCGCCGGGGTCCATCCGGCGGCGGTCGCCTTAATCATACGCAACGCTACTTCTCTTTGCGACCAGCCTTCTTCGCGAGATCGGCCTGCCGGGGCTTGTTCCAGCTCGGGCTCTTGCACTTCGGGTTCGGGCACGTCGCCGGGGGGGCCTCGATGTTGCGAGGTAGCCATTGATGGCCGCACCGCTCGCACCGGAAGCCTCAACTATCTCGACAATCCCGCCCTGACCCCAATCCTGCGGGAAATGATCACCGAAAGCAGCCTGCCCCTAAAGAGCGTTGAAGTCGATTTTGCGTGCGACTCGTCCGGCTTCACAACGTCGCGCTTCGTTCCGTGGTTTGACCATCGCTACCCGCTGGGCCTCAGGGGTTCTTGTGCAAAGCCCCCTCAAGGGGAGAGGGCACATTAACTGCCGCCGCACGCGCGCTCTCCACACTCTCGGCATACGTCACCTCGGACTCGCGCAAACCCGAAGCCACAAGCGTCTGCTTCACGCTGACGCGTGCGCCGCTGAAATAGACTTGTGTGCCGGAGCGCTGCAGCTTGTGCACGAAGCCGTGCAGCGCCTTGGCGGCGGTCGAGTCGATCAGCGGCACGGCGCTGAAATCCAGGATGAACGCGCGCGGGCGCTCGCCGATGCGGTCGAGGATGGTGCTGACGCGCGCGGTCGCACCGAAGAAGAACGCGCCGGAAATGCGGAAGACGAACACACCGTCTTTCTGCACGCCCGCCGCCGTGACGGCATCGTCGCCATTGTCCGCTTGATCCTCGGTCGCGAGCGTGCCGCCTTCGACCTCCACGGTTTCGGCCATGCGATGCAGAAACAGGAACGAGCCCGCCGCGACACCGACCGCAATGGCCGTCGGCAAGTCCACGAACACCGTCAGCAGAAATGTGGCAAGCAGCACGAACGCATCACCGCGCGACGATCGCAGCAGCGCAATGAACTCGTCCTTCTCGGCCATGTTCCAGGCGACGACCGCGAGCACCGCGCCGAGCGCGGCGAGCGGCACGTAGGAGACGAGCGGCGCCGCCACGAGCATGAACAGCAGAATGTAGAGCGCGTGAAATATGCCCGACATGGGCCCGCGCGCGCCGGCACGGATGTTGGTCGCGGTGCGCGCAATGGTGCCGGTGACGCAGATGCCGCCGAATATCACCGAGCCGACATTCGCGACACCTTGCGCGACCAGTTCGCAGTTCGATCGATGCCGCCGGCCGGTCATGCCGTCCGCGACCACGGCCGACAACAGCGACTCGATCGCGCCGAGCAAAGCGATTGCCAGGGCATCAGGCAGCACGGCGCGCGCCTTCTCGAAGCTGAAATCGGGAAGCGACGGCGCAGGCAGCGTGCTCGGTATGCCGCCGAAGCGCGAGCCGATGGTCGCCACATCAAGGCCGAACGCGACCGCGGCAGCCGCCGCAAGCACGACCGCGATCAGAAAGCCCGGCCAGTGCGGACGCAGGCGGCGCAAGACGAGGATGATCGCGAGCGACACAAGCGTGATCGCAATGGCCGCGGGATGCACGGTACCGGCAGCAGCCCAGAGCGCGGCCAACTTTGGAACGAACTCGGCCGGCTCGTGCGCAACCTCAAGCCCGAACACGTCTCTCAGCTGGCTTGCCAGAATGATCGTTGCGATACCGGCGGTGAACCCGGCGGTCACCGGATACGGGATGTATTTGATGTAGGTGCCGAGCCGGAAAAATCCGATCGCCGCCGTGATCAGCCCGGCGATGATCGTGGCAAGCACCAGGCCGTCGTAGCCGTGCCGCTGCACGGTCGCGGCGACGAGCACGATGAAGGCGCCCGCCGGACCGCCGATCTGCACGCGGCTGCCGCCAAGCAGCGAGACGAGAAAGCCGCCGACGATTGCGGTGAACAGCCCCCGCTCCGGCCCGACACCCGACGCAATCGCAATCGCCATCGAGAGCGGCAACGCGACGATCGCGACCGTGAGGCCCGCGAGCGCGTCCGCGCGCAAGTCGGCGAGCCCATAGCCCTCGCGGAACACCGTCACGAGCTTCGGCGTGAACAGCTCCAGCGCGGTCGGCTGGACGTGAGGCAAAGCGGGGGACCTCATGAATCGGCAGGAATATTCGGCCTATGGGCTCCACTATAGCCGAGTCGCGCGCGCCCGGCCTTTGCGCCAGGTCAATGCGCCGGCCGAACCCCAACAGCCCGCTTCACCAGCCGCCCCGCCCACCGGACTTCAAGCCACGCGCGGTCGGCGAGCCGCTTCCACAGCGGGTCCGACGGCACCGGCTGGTGATCCTTGACGAAGTAGTAGCCGCCGTTGACGCCGTCGAGCTTGTGCCGCGCCATGTCGTTGGCGCGCCAGTAATGCGTGACCAGGCTTTTGCGCGTGCGCGCCGGATCGGCGATCGGCGAACCGCCATGCGCGATCTGGCAGGACCAGATGAACACGTCGCCCTTACGGCCTAGGAAAATCTCGCGCTTGAGCCCGCGCTCCTTGATCGCCTGGTCCAGGTAGGCGTGGCACCGGTCCATCTCGGCCGGGATCGCCCGGATCGTGCCATTGGAAAAGCGATACGGCGGAATCTTCTGGCTGCCCGGCAAATAGAACAGCGGCCCGGCGTCGGGATGCACATCCTCAAGGCAGACCGACGTGACGACCATCTTGTCGGGCGCCGGCGGCGGCATGAACCATGAATCGATGTGCTCGGTCTGCTCGCTGCCTTGGATGAAGTTGAGCGAATTGCAGGCGGCCGGCGGCCCGTCGAGCAGTTCATCGAGGATCGGCACGAGCCGCGGATGCAGATTGCATGCGCGGATCTCGTCGCATTCGAGCATCAGGTCGTTGAACTTGATCGGACGCTTGAAGGCCTCGGCCGGGGCGTCGGCCAGCCGCATGCGCCGGGACTGCGCGGCGCCGGCCAGCATGTCGACGACCACGCGGCCGGCCAGCTCGGTCGAGCGCGCCTGCGGATTGCTCAGACGCTCGATCAGCGCGTTGACGGGATCGACGATATCCGCGCCGAAGAACTGCGGCAGGATGAGATAGCCGTCGCGATCCCATTTTTCCTTTTGCGCGGGGCTGAGCGCGCGCGCGCTGGCAGGCGCCGAAGCGTCGCCGGCCGGCAATGTGATGGCGTCCTGCATCGCTCCCTCCAAGGCCGTCAAACCCTAGGGGACTTGAGGGAAAGCGGCAACATCAGCCGCTGATGCGCTCGACGGTCGCGCCGCAGCGGCCGAGTTTGTCTTCCAGCCGCTCGAACCCGCGGTCGAGGTGATAGACGCGGTTGACCATGGTCTCGCCTTCGGCGGCGAGCGCGGCGATCACCAGCGACACGGAGGCACGCAGATCGGTCGCCATCACGGGCGCGCCTTTGAGCTTCTCGACGCCCTCGATCGTGGCGTTCTGCCCGTCGAGCGAGATGCGCGCGCCGAGCCGGGCGAGTTCCTGCACGTGCATGAAGCGGTTCTCGAAGATCGTCTCGGTGATGCGCGAGGTGCCGCCCGCGCGTGTCATCAGCGCCATCAGCTGCGCCTGCAGGTCGGTCGGGAAGCCCGGGTGCGGCTCGGTCGTGATCTCAACCGGACGGATGCCGGAACCGTTGCGCGCAACACGAATCCCTGCATTGGTGGCCGAAATCTCGGCGCCCGCCTGCACCAAGGTGTCGAGCGCGGACTGCAGCGGTTCCGGCCGCGCGCCTTCGAGCAGCACGTCGCCGCCCGTCATCGCCACCGCCATCGCGTAGGTGCCGGCCTCGATGCGGTCGGGCAGCACCGAATGGCGCGCGCCGTTGAGGCGCGACACGCCTTCGACCACGATGCGGGAGGTGCCGGCGCCGGTGATCTTCGCGCCCATCTTGATCAGGCAGTCCGCGACATCGACCACTTCGGGCTCGCGCGCGGCGTTCTCGATCACGGTCTCGCCGCGCGCAAGCGAGGCCGCCATCAGCGCGGTGTGCGTGCCGCCGACCGTCACCTTGGGAAAGTCGATCTCGCCGCCCTTGAGGCCGCCCTTCGCCTTCGCGATCACATAGCCGCCGTCGATCTCGATGGTGGCGCCGAGCCGTTCCAGCGCCATGATGAGCAGGTCGACCGGCCGCGTACCGATGGCGCAGCCGCCCGGCAGCGAGACCTTCGCCTCGCCCATGCGGGCCAGCAGCGGACCCACGACCCAGAAGCTCGCGCGCATTTTCGACACGAGCTCGTACGGCGCGGTGGTGTCGACGATGCGCGCCGCCGAAATATGCAGCGTCTGGCCCTGATGGTCCTCGTCGCCGGGGCGCTTGCCCTTCACCATGATGTCGACGCCGTGATTGCTCAGAATGTGCTGGAGCAGGCCGACGTCGGCGAGGCGCGGCACGTTTTCCAGCACCAGCGTGTCATCGGTGAGCATGCTGGCGATCATCAGCGGCAGCGTGGCGTTCTTGGCGCCGGAGATCGGAATGGTGCCGTGAAGCGGCTTGCCGCCGACGATGCGGATGCGGTCCATGATAACCCCGTGCGTCCCGGCAGGCCTGATACGGCGCCGGTCTACCCGTTCTCCTTCTCGGCGGCAATTCTGGCGGAATCGTGAGGTTCCGCAGCTTCACCGCGGCTTTCGGCACGGCCACGCGCTTGCGCCTTGCGGCGCTTGAGGTTTTCCCGCAGCGCCGCCTGCAGGCGCTGCTCGCGGCGTTCCTTCTCGGTCACTTTCGGCCGGTCGGTCATGCGGGATAGACTACGGCTCAAGCCTGCCTCGTGAAAGACAAGGGAGGACGCCGTGACCGATTTTCCGGACCTGCTGTCGCGCTTCACACGAGCGGTCGCCGCCAATGACGGCGCCGCGTTCTCCGCGCTGTTCACCGAGGACGGCGTCTACGATGACGGCTTTTTCGGCGAGTACCAGGGCCGCCCGGCGATCGCCGGCATGCTGCGGCATTTCCACGAGACCGGGTCGAACTACCGCTGGGATTTCCTCGATCCCTTAAGCGACGGCCGCACCGCCTACGCGCGCTACCGTTTCAGCTATGCCTCCGGCATGCCCGGCGCGGAGGGCAAGCCGGTGGTGTTCGAAGGGACCTCGCACTTCGTGTTTCGCGACGGCCTGATCGCGCGTTACGAGGAGCACTTCGACCGCGGCATGGCGCTCGCGCAGCAGGACTTCGCGGCCGAGCGGATCAAGAAGGTGCTGCTCAAGCTCGCCGGCCGGCAGAACGCCAGCGCCGCTGCGCAGGAGCACCTGAAGCGGTTCGGCTAGTCGCTTGCGCCCCCCTCCCCCTTATGGCAAGGATCGCGCCGTTTCCGGCCGTGATTTGCGCGCCTTTCGCCGGACGAACGCTGCCGTAGCTCAGTGGTAGAGCACCCCCTTGGTAAGGGGGAGGTCCACAGTTCAATCCTGTGCGGCAGCACCAGCCACATCACCCTTGGAACTTTGCCCCCGCGGCGTCGTTGTGCGCTCGACGCAACGGAGGCTTCAATGGGCATTCTCTGGACCATCATCATCGGCTTTGTGGCTGGCCTGATCGCGAAATTCATCCATCCGGGCCCGAACGAGCCCTCCGGCTTCATCCTGACCACCATACTTGGGATCATCGGGGCGTTCGTCGCGACCTATCTCGGACAGGCGCTCGGCTGGTACCGGCCGGGCGAAGGGGCCGGACTCATCGGCGCCGTCGTCGGAGCGATCATCATTCTGGTGATTTGGAGCATGGTCGCGCGGCGCGATACGCGATCGATTTGAGTGGGGCGCCGCAGCTCGGCACCCGTCCTTCTCATCCGCCCTTCACAGCGCCTGCGGTCAGTCCGGCGACGATCTGGCGCTGCGCGAACACGGTGAGGAGGAGCACCGGCAGCGTGACGATCAGCGCGGCGGCGGCGAGCGGCCCCCAGCTCAACTGGTCGAACGAGATCATGTTGTAGACGGCGACGGGGAGCGTACGCGTTTCGCGGCCGGCAAGCACAATGCCGAACACGAAGTTGTTCCACGAGAAGATCACCGCCAGGATGAACGCAACCGCGATGCCGGGCCGCGCGATCGGCAGCGCCACGTGGCGGAACACCTGCCAGCGCGTCGCGCCGTCGATCAGCGCGGCTTCTTCGAGCTCCAGCGGCGTCGTCTCGAAATAGCCGATCATGATCCAGATCACGATGGGTACCGTTACCACGAGATGAATGATGATCTGGGGCAGCAGCGTACCAAGCAGGCCGAACCACTGAAACATGAGAAACAGCGGAATGAGATAGGAAAGCCCCGGCGTGATGCGCGCGATCAGGATCACGATCGCGGAGCGGTGCGCATTCATGCGTGCAATGCCGTAGCCGGCCGGTATCCCCACGATCAGCGCGAACAGGGTTGCCGTGCCGGTGACAATCAGACTGTTGAAAAAATAGGTGACGAAACGATTGGAGGACAGCACGGCGGCGTAGTTCGCCCAGGCGAAGCGGTCGGGGATGAGGACCGGCGGATAGGCGGCGTTATCGACCTCGAACTTGACCGAGAGCGAGATCATCCAGACGAAAAACAAAATCGCCGGCGACACGATGACGAACACCGCGAAGGCGAGTCCGATTTTGCCGAGGGCCTGACGCAGGCTCATGCGCCGCCCCCGATCTCGGTCCACAGCGTGCGTTGCCGCAGATGCAGCAACGCGGCCGCAAGTGCCACGATCAGAATGAAGAACACCACCGCGATCGCCGAGCCATAGCCGAGGTCGTAATAGATGAAAGCGACGCTGTAGAGGTAGAGATTGATCGTCTCGGAGGCCGAGCCTGGACCGCCCTGCGTGATCGCAAAAATGATGTCAAAACTTTTGACCGCATCGATCATGCGGATCATCGCGGCGATGAACAGGAACGGCGTGATCAGCGGCAGCGTGATGTAGCGGAACATCTGCCAGACGCCGGCGCCATCGATCTGCGCGCTTTCGTAGGGCTCGACCGGGATCGCCGCCAGCCCGCCGAGTACGATCAGCATCACCAAGGGCGTCCATTGCCAGGTCTCGACCAGTACCAGCGACGGGATCACGGTCGCGGGATGAAACACCCAAAGCTGCGGCGGCAGGCCGACGATCGACAAGAGGTAGTTGAGGAT
>JAXDOA010000326.1:0-2816 GCA_034669125.1 Hyphomicrobiales bacterium | reverse complement strand
TGCGGCGCGGCCGCGCCGCCACCAGCGTGTGTGCCATCACGCGGCTGCGCATGGAGCCGGTGGTGCGCGCGACGCTGCTGTTCTAGCCGGTGTTCGTGCTGTGCCTGCTGCTGTTTGTCCCGGCGCTCTCGACGTGGCTCCCGCGCCTGCTGCTGAAGCATTGAGATGAAGTACTCGCTGTTCAACCTTCTGCGGCAAGCGGCGTCCGGCCACGCGCACTGGCCCGCGCTATGGCGCGATCCTGTGCCGAAGGCCGCCTATGACGTCGTGATCGTCGGCGCGGGCGGGCACGGGCTCGCGACCGCGTACTATCTCGCCAGGCAGCACGGCATCGCCAATGTGGCGGTGCTCGAGAAGGGCTGGCTCGGCGGCGGCAACACCGGGCGCAACACCACCATCATCCGCTCCAACTATCTGTGGGATGAAAGCGCCGCGATCTACGACCATGCGCTCAAGCTGTGGGAAGGGCTGTCGCAGGAGCTCAATTATAATGTGATGTTTTCGCCGCGCGGCGTGCTGATGCTGGCGCATAACGTGCATGACATCCAGGTGTTCAAGCGCCACGTTCACGCCAATCGCCTCAACGGTGTCGACAATGAATGGCTGACTCCGGAGGAGTGCAAGGCGTTCTGCCCGCCGCTCAATATCTCGCCCGATAGGCGCTATCCGGTGCTCGGCGGTGCGCTGCAGCGGCGCGGCGGGGTGGCGCGTCATGACGCGGTGGCGTGGGGCTACGCGCGGGCTGCGGATTTACTCGGCGTCGACATCATCCAGAATTGCGAGGTGACGGCGATCCGCCGCGATGCCTCGGGCGCGGTCGCGGCGGTGGAGACCACGCGCGGCGACATCCGCACGCGAAAAGTCGGTGTCGTCGCGGCGGGCCATACCAGCGTGATCATGGCGATGGCCGGCGTGCGGATGCCGCTGGAGAGCTTCCCGCTGCAGGCGCTGGTGTCTGAGCCGGTGAAGCCGGTGTTTCCCTGCGTCGTGATGTCGAACACGATCCACGCCTACATCAGCCAGTCCGACAAGGGCGAGCTTGTCATCGGCGCGGGCACCGACGCCTACACGTCCTACAGCCAACGCGGCGCGCTGCACGTCACGACGCACACCATCGAGGCGATCTGCGAACTGTTTCCGATGTTCCGGCGCATGCGCATGTTGCGCAACTGGGGCGGCATCGTCGATGTCACGCCCGACCGTTCGCCGATCGTCGGCAAGACGCCGGTGGCGGGCCTTTACGTGAATTGCGGCTGGGGCACCGGCGGCTTCAAGGCGACGCCGGGCTCCGGCCATGTGTTCGCCGCAACAATCGCGAACGACCGCCCGCACCGGATCAACGCGTCGTTCTCGCTGGAGCGCTTCCGTGACGGCGTGATGATCGACGAAGCGGCCGCCGCCGCGGTCGCGCATTGAGGGGCGCATGCTGATCATCCGTTGCCCCTATTGCGGCGACCGCCCGGAAATCGAATTCCGCCATGGCGGGGAGGCGTATATCGCGCGTCCGGCCGATCCCTCTGCGCTCACCGACGCCGCGTGGGCGGACTATCTCTACAATCGCGCCAACCCGAAGGGCCTGCATATCGAGCGCTGGCGCCATGTGCACGGCTGCGGCCGCTTCTTCAATGCGGTGCGCGATACGGTCAGCGATTTTTTCCTGAACACCTACAAGATCGGCGACCCGAAGCCCGATCTGGGTGCGCTCGCGAACGGGGCGCGCCGATGAGTTCGTTCCGGCTTCCCGGCGGCGGCCGCATCGATCGCAGCAAACGGCTGCGCTTCCGCTTCGACGGCCGTGCGTACGAGGGCGTTGCGGGCGACACGCTCGCCTCCGCACTGATCGCGAACGGCGTGCACCTTGTCGGGCGGTCCTTCAAGTATCACCGGCCGCGCGGCATCGTTGCGGCCGGCGCCGACGAACCCAATGCACTGGTCAACCTCGTGCGCGACGACGCGCGTTCCGCGCCGAACATGCGCGCCACACAGATCGAGCTCTATGACGGGCTTGTGGCGGAAAGCCAGAACCGCTGGCCCTCGCTGGCGTTCGATCTGATGTCGTTGAACGATTGGCTCTCGCCAATGTTCACGGCGGGCTTTTACTACAAGACCTTCATGTGGCCGGCGTCGTTCTGGGAGAAAGTCTACGAGCCGCTGATCCGCAAGGCGGCCGGTCTCGGCAAGGCGACCACCGAGCCCGACCCGGACAGCTACGACAGAGCCCATGCCTTCTGCGACGTCCTGATCATAGGTTCCGGACCTGCGGGCCTCAGCGCGGCGCTCGAGGCTGCGCGCGCGAAGGCGCGCGTGATCCTCGTCGAAGAGGACTGGCTGCTCGGCGGGCGTCTGCTGAGCGAGAGCCACGAAATCGATGGCGCGCCGGCGATCGAGTGGGTGCGCAAGGTTCAGGATGCCTTAAGTGCGATGCCCAACGTCTCGATCCTCAGCCGTACGACCGTGTTCGGCGCCTATGACGGCGGCACGTTCGGCGCGGTCGGGCGGATCGCGGATCATCTCGCCGAACCGGCGCCGGGCACGCCGCGACAACGGCTTTGGAAGATCCGCGCGAGGCGGACCATTCTGGCGACCGGCGCGATCGAGCGGCCTTTGGTCTTCGGCGGCAACGACCGCCCCGGAGTCATGATGGCGTCGGCCGTGCGTGCCTACGCCACCCGATTTGCGGCGATCCCGGGAGAAGAAATTGTCGTCACCACCACGACCGACAGCGGATGGGCCGCAGCAAAGGACCTGACCGACCGCGGGGCGAACGTCACCGCCATCATCGACGCCCGCGTCTCCGCTCCGGGCGAGGCCGCGCG
>JAXDOA010000325.1:0-3516 GCA_034669125.1 Hyphomicrobiales bacterium | reverse complement strand
TGTTCCTGAACGCCTTCACCTTCAACACGCCGGAGATTTTCGTCGGTCTGGCGCAGACCAAGTTCGACGAAAAGACGATGGAGTTCAAGGACGAGGCCGGCATCAAGTTCATCACCCAACAGCTCGCCGCGTTCGAAGGCTTCATCCGCAAGGTGAGCGGGAAGGCTTGATGACCAGCGTCCTGGTGATCTGCGGCAGCTTGCGCAAAGGTTCCTACAATGCGGCGCTGGCGCGTGCGCTGCCGGCGCTTGCGCCCGAAGGCATGCGCCTCACCAACGCGTCGCGCGTCGACACGATGCCGCATTACAATCACGACGATCAGGTTGCGACCGGCTTTCCGCCGAGCGTGACCGCGTTCGCGGACGCGATCCGCGCCGCCGACGGCGTGATCATCGTGTCTCCCGAGTACAACTGGACGATCCCCGGCACGCTCAAGAATGCGATCGACTGGGTGTCGCGCATGAAGGAGCAGCCGTTCAAGGACAAGCCGGTGGCGCTGCAGTCGGCCTCTGGCGCGCTGCTCGGCGGCTCGCGCATGCAGTATCACCTGCGTCAGTGCCTGATCTCGATCGACGCGCTGATCTTCGGCCGGCCCGAGGTGATTGTGACGTTCGCGCCGCAAAAATTTGACGAGGCGACGCTGGAGCTGAAGGATCAGACCACACGCGACATGATCAAGCTGCAGCTCGCGGCGTTCGAGAAATTCATTCACAAAGTCGGCGCGAAGTAGCGCTACTCCCCCGTAATCCCGAGCTTCTTGATCTCGGCGTTCCAATACGGGATGTCCCGCTCGATCTGCGCGCGGAAAGCCCTGGCGTCCTGCGGACCATAGACGCCGTTGGCGGAGATCTTCGCCCAAACCTCGGGATTCTTCACCGCGTCCATGATGGCGGCTTCCAGCTTCGCTACAACGTCGGGCGGCGTCGCGGCCGGCACCAGCGCGCCGTACCAGTTCTCCATGTAGACGTCCTTGTAGCCGAGCTCCTGCGCGGTCGGCACGTCGGGCAGCAGCGCGGAGCGCTCGGTGCCGGCGACCGCGAGCGCGCGCAACGCGCCGCCCTTCACCTGCGGATAGAGCACCGTGATATCGCCGTTGAGAAAATCGATATGCCCGCCGACGATGTCGTTGAGCGCCGGCGCGATGCCGCGATACGGCACATGGGTGATCTTGGTCCCGGCCGAAGCATTCAATTGCTCCGCCGCGATATGCATCGTGGTGCCGGGGCCGGCCGAGCCGTAGCTCATTTTCGTTCCGGCTTTCGCGCTGGCGATCAGGTCCGGCAACGTTTTGACCGGAGAGTCGCCCTTCACGATGAACAGGGTCGGCGCGGCGCCGATGCGGGCGACCGGCGCGAAGCTTTTCAGTTGGTCGTAGCCCGGCTGTGGCTTGAGGGCATTCGTGATGACGAAGGCTCCCACGCTCGCGAACAGGATGGTGCGGCCGTCGGGCGCAGCCCGCATCACCTGATCGACCGCGAGCAGGCCGCCGGCACCGCCGCGATTTTCTACCACCACGTCGGCCTGCAGTCGCGGAGCGAGCTCGGCCGCCACGATGCGGGCGAGCGCGTCGACCGGGCCGCCGGCCGCGAACGGAACGACCATCTTGATCGGATCGGCGGCTTGCGCCGGCATGGCGAGCAGCGTTGCGATCAGCGCGCCAAACAGGCGTTTCATGTCCGTCCTCCCGAACGATGTTTTTCTTCACGCCATGCTGCCATCAATGCGGCGGCATGGAAACCGTCACCAGCGCTCCGAGATCGCCGCGCTGTTGAGCACCTCGGCGAGCCGCGCGCGCGTGCCACGTGTCGTGTCGGGCGGTAGCGCGTCGGGCGAGAAGAATCCGCAGTCGACGATCTCGCGCGGGTGACGCGGGCCGCCCTCCTGGCGGAATGTGCGGACGATGAACGTCGCCACATGGTCGCGGCGCGACACCCGGCTGTTGAAGTACATCCCGTGCAGCACCGGCGGCTCGAGCGCCGTGATGCCGCCCTCCTCGAGCAGTTCGCGCGCAAGCGCCTCCCGAACCGTCTCGCCGGTCTCGACCCCGCCGCCCGGCAGGTGCCAGCCGCTGACGTAGCTGTGCTTGACCAGGAAAACGCGGCCCTGCGGGTCGATCACGATCGCGCGAACGCCGAGTGTCATGCCGCGCGCGAAACGCCAATATGTGTGCAACACCCGCCGAATCGCGGGCTCCAGCGCACGGCGGAGCGCATCCAGCCTCATTTCATGGACGCTTCACTAAAGAGCCGCATGCAGTAGCGCATGGCTGAACCTATCAGGTTCCACTTGCTGGTGCTTGGTGCCGCGCCCATCTCGGCAGTGCACAATTAACTCACGCCTAACCCCGGTGACCGCCATGCTGCCCCTCTCTTTCGTGGTCTATTTGCTCCGCCGCAAGCGCAAGTTCGTCTGGAGCCCCGCTGTCGACCTCCGCGACCCGTATATCGCGGCGGCGCTGGCGCCGATGACCCACAGCTAGTCCGGTTTGCGCGGCGCGGGCGTTTCCTCCCCCGCCCTGTGCTGCCGCAGCGGCGTCCCTGGATTCCCGGGGGCGCCGTTATTTTTTGACGTTGCCAGTGCAGTCTCCTTGTTTATAGTCGTTCTAAACAAGGACCCGACCACCGTGAAACGCTTCGCCGACCTCACCGAGCAGGAAGTCCTCGCGCTGGCCATCACCAACGAGGAGGAGGATAGCCGTATCTATCGCAGTTTCGCGGAGCGGCTGCGCGGCAACTACGCGGCGTCCGCGAAAATGTTCGACGAGATGGCCGACGAAGAGGTGCATCATCGCGCCAGGCTCTACGATCTCTATCGCGAGAAATTCGGCGAGTACCTCCCGCTGGTGCGGCGACAGGACGTGAAGGGCTTCGTACGCCACCAGCCGATCTGGCTCACCGAGCAGCTCGGCCTCGACGCGGTGCGCAAGTACGCGGCCAACATGGAATACGAAACCGCGCGCTTCTATCGCAAGGCGGCCGAGAACGCGCGCGACGCCTCCGTGCGCGAATTGCTGATCCAGCTCGCCGAGGCTGAAGACAAACACGAGACGATCGCCGAAAAGCTCGAAGACAAGATCGGGACGAAAGCGCGCAGCGCCGAGGAAGAGACCGCGCGACGTATGTTCGTGCTGCAATACGTGCAGCCCGGGCTTGTCGGCCTGATGGACGGCTCGGTGTCGACGCTGGCGCCGCTGTTCGCCGCGGCCTTCGCGACCCACAAGCCGTGGGAGACGTTCCTGGTCGGGTTCGCGGCCTCGGTCGGCGCCGGCATCTCGATGGGTTTTGCCGAGGCGCTCTCCGATGACGCTTCGCTCACCGGACGCGGCACGCCGTGGCTGCGCGGCACGGTGTGCGGGGTGATGACCACGCTCGGCGGTCTCGGCCACACGCTGCCGTATCTCATTCCGGATTTCTGGACCGCGACCGTGATCGCGATTGCCGTGGTCGTGGCGGAGCTCGCGATCATCTCCTGGATCCGCTGGCGCTACATGGACACACCCTTCCTGTCGGCCGCGTT